>JALSNG010000031.1 GCA_026987155.1 Thermococcus sp.
AGGAAGACGAAGATACACGTCTACGGGATGGACTACAGCGGTTCAAAGGTGGACCTTGGAGAGAAGGACGTTTACGAGTACACCACAGTGGTAACGCCAAAGAAAACGGCACAACTTAAGGACAAACTCACCATAAAGGTCTGGTACACAAAGGAGAAGGGAGACTCATTCATATACCCGTGGGACATGGGCTGGCTCGGGTCGATGGGCTCCTACGGCTCCTCGGGCGGAGATTTCGTGGGTTTCCAGTTTGAGTACAGGGGGGATAAGTTCACCTTCACAAATCCCGGACCCTTCCAGGCGGGACTGCTCCCCTACATGGACGGAGACACGGAATGGATGGACAAGGTAGGGGAAGACCTTACTAACCTCTACATGGGATGGTTTGCAGTGGTTCAACTGGGGATTTGGACATCATGGACTGACAAGAACCTTGCGGTTCCGCAGAGCGGAGTCTGGAGCGATGGAGTCCACAGCTGGGAGTGGAGTACCACGCCAGATGGAACCGCAACCTTCTCGGGTGTGAAACTAAAGCTCGTAAAGGCCCAGTGGAAGTATGAAGGTAGTGCGGAAGGAGTTAGCATGAGCGGAAAGGCGACGTTTTCCCCGAGTCTGTTCCTTCCGCTTGAGGTGGAAGGTTACTTCAGCTACGCCAGTTCCGAAACTGGAAAAACAACCAACGTATACGGCTACATCAAGGTGGAGGATCTAAAACTCGAAAAGACCGGGTGAATTCTTTTTTCTTTATGGATTAACCTAACCGTAACGAATTCAACGGCGGTGGTCATGGTGAAGTATCCAATCGCCGTGATGGCAATACTCGCGATTGTTCTCACAGCGGGTTGCCTGGGAAACTCTGCCCAGTCCTCAAACACCCCTTCTCCCGCCGAACCGCAGACTGAAACTCCGACTACATGGGAAATGAAGCTCGTATGGAACGTGAGCACGGTAGGAGTACCCTTTATGGACCTTTCGCCGGACGGCAGCCTTTCTGCTGTGATAGACTGGAACGGCCACAGGGTTTACCTGGTGAAGCCGGATGGAAGCTCGGTGAGCTTTGACCTCCAGGGACACGACGCCGTTGGGCCTGTGATAGCGGGGGTTGCCCTCAAAGGGGGAAAGGTCTACGTACTCGGGGATTACGAGGGATTCGCCGGGGTAAGGGTTTACTCGTGGAACGGGAAGGTGGACGAGCTGAGGATCGGGAGTTCCGCGGACGGAATAATGAGATCTCCGAGCGGAAACCATCTCTGCTACCTGGTGACGGTCTCACCCACGGAGCAGGAACTCCACTGCGACGGGGCAAAAACCACGCTCATGCCCAACGACTACGACATAAACTGGGTTTCAGACACAGGGATAGTGGTTCTCGCGGAAAGGGGCAAATCCCTCGCAATGAGGGAAGGAAAAGCGGTCCTCACCGTTGACGGTTCCCACGTCATTGCGTACGGGGACAAGTTGCTCGTGAGCGAGGGCGACACACTGAAAATCCTTTCACTGAAGGGAAGCATACTGGCTACCAAAGACAAAGCAGGTTTCAGTGTGACTACTCTCCTCAGGTGGACGCTGATCCCAACAAAGCGCTACATCCTCCGCCATGAACCGCTTGGAGACACACACGTCCTCACGTGGAACCTCAGTGAGGTAAAGGTTCTGCCCGGCTTTCCCTACTTTGCAAACGAGAACTTCGCGGTTACTGCCAAAGACGGAGTTATTCACTGCTACTCGCTCAGGGACTTCCATGAGGTCTTCAGCGTGAAGGTTCCGGGGGATTCACTCGGCTACATAAAGCTGAGCGACGACGGGAAGGTCATGCTGATATCCGGGGAAACCGGGGGCTTTTGGCTCTACACTGCGGGATGACCCTTTAGTTTTCCTCCGAGATACTTACCGGTGGGTGATAGGATGAGGGGCAGGATACTCGTCCCTTTGCTAACACTGATCCTTATTTCCGGTGTTCTGACCAGCGGATGCCTTGGCGGAAATACATCACAAAGCGAAACTTACAGTGAATCCTCCCAAAGTGGAGGAACCCCAACCAGTGCCGGAGGAACTCCGGGGGGAGGGAAAAGCGAGATCACCTGGCAGGCCCCCTGGAATGCTTACAACCCGGTCCAGATCGACGGGGAAAGTTACTACATAACCTACCTGAAGTACACCCTCACCATCAAGGGCTCCGAGGGAGAGCGCTCATACGAGGTAATAAAGCAGAGGGGCTACGTCAAGGCCCACATCTACTCCGATGAAAACGGAAAGAAAGACTTGGGTGAGTACAACCTCTTCGCCTACTACGGGAAGATAACACCCCTGAACGACCCGGACATGAAAGGCTCGTTTGAGTACCTGATACTGATAAAGGAACGAACCCAGGACAGCGACGGCTATTTCCTAACCCCGTTCCCGGACTTCGGAGCGATGACCTCTGGAACAACCGCGGTTATAGAGGCCTCCTACTGGGGAAACTACTTCTACTGGAGCAACCCGGGGGCAATAGGCAAGTATTCAGAGCCTCCCTACACCGAGGGCGATCTGGACACCCTCATGGGAGCAGTCCCAGGCACGGCCCTTCAGGGCTGGGCAGTTATGGTGGGCTCGGCCGTCTGGACGGGGCTTGAGGATCATGATCTGAGCAAGCCAGACGAGTACAGCTTCTCCTTCATGGGGTTGGGCTACAGCTACAAGGTTAATCCAGCCGGAACGGTCACGTTCGACGGAAAGAGCTTCATGGTAAGCAACGTCGAATGGAGCTGGGCGATGGGCAACGTGAGGGGAGGGGGTAAGGCGAAAATAGCCCCAGCACTACCGGTTCCAGTTGAGAGCGAGGGAACTTTTAGCCATATGGGTGGTGAGAGCTACTACTCCAAAGTTTCAGTTGAGGAGGTGAAGTTCTCGAAAGAATTCGGAGGGATAAACGTCGGGATAGAGCAGATACCATCGGGAGAGAGCACGGGAACAAGCACTCAAACCGAAACCCAAACGGAGACATCAACGCCGAAACTCTCGGACAACTGGAAGCTCGGCTGGGACGCGAGTAAGCCAATAAGCATAAACGGAAAAGAGTACCTCGTCAAGGAGGTGGCCTTTGATGTCGACTACAAGCTTTCCGGGGGAGAAAAAAGGCACTTCGTCATTACCAAGGGCTACCGTGAGGATGAACTGAACGGTAGGAGCGTTTACCTGCTCTACGCCAAGGTTGAGATAAGCGGAGAGACCTACGAGTACAGGGTTTACGTTGAGCCAGGCTATCTGGACGAGTACACCTCAGGAATACTCTGGATTCCTGCGGTTTACGACCTCATCAACGGCCCGGACTTCGTCAAGGTCGAGATAACGGGACCGAGCTGCCACTACTCAATGGACGAGGAGGGAAACTTTGAAGGCGACATGAGCTGTGGGATGATAAGCGAGGATTTCGGGAAGTACAACATGGTGTGGAGCTATCCCACCGGCTTCTACGGTGGAATTTACGGTGATGTGCTGACCTACGTTACATTAACCGAGAACGGAAACGGCTACACCGTTGAAGCAGGCGATTCAGTGAGCATGGCGGGGATGACGTTCGATACTTACAAAGTCACGTGGAACGGCCTGGTCCAAGGCGGCCTTGCCCAGGGCAACGGGGAAACGGTGGTCGCTCCTGAGCTGCCGTTCCCGGTGGATGTAACTGCATCACTCACGATGCCCGGAGCGGGAGGGCTTTACATCCATGCCAGGCTGGTTGACCTGAAAATTGAACCTGCAAGCTAACAAACTTTAAATCTTTCAACCCCTATTTTATTTCATGTTCGGCGAGTACAAGTTGCGCACTCAGTTCATTAAAATAGGACCCCAAAAAATCCACATCGTTGAAGAGAGGCCAGGGGTATTCAAATACAGACGGGGAGACGTTAAAGTCATTTTCAAAGCAGGTGGAGAGCGTCTCAGGGTGATCCCCGGCCCGGCAGTGGGGTACGGGGTAAAACTTTTGATGATAGAATTCAACGAGAAGGTGGTTGTCCCTCCCGAAGAGGAGATGGATTTTTTCTTGACGGCTCCAGTGGAGGTGGAAGTCCTCCTTGGAAGCGCACCAGTGGATAGATTCAACATCGAAAGGGAAAAGTACGCCCTCTACGGGACTCCAGAAACTGGAGCCATAGCGAGGTACTGGAGATCGGAACTTCATACTTCAGAGCCGGATTCCCTCGGAGTGGTTAGGCTCCATCTGGTCAACATGACACGAAAATGGATGGAAATGGACCACGTGATCATGTACCTGAGGGACACTGTCATGTACTACTCCACCGAGCGGGCCTATTATCCGCTGATAACGGTTGACTTCAAATCGGGAGTTCCAGAGGTCAACAACACGGGTAAACCCCCCGCTGACGGGCTAACTCCCACCAAGGAGCCATTGCCCCTTCCCAACTTCCTCATGAGGTGGTAGCCAATGACGCTCAGTTCCCTCGTAAACTCAACGGTGACCTTCCCCCTATCCCCCGGAACCTCCATCGAGATACCCTTAGGGAGGATAATAAGTGCACTGATAATTTTAATCGCTGGAGTGTTCATAGCAAAGATCGTCAAGAGGGAGGTGATAAAGGCCTCCCGCAGTACTACCCACGTTTGGATAATAAACGAGGAGACGGCCTCCGCTCTATCAAACCTCGTAATCTTTCTCGCAGTAATCAAATCCCTTGATGAACTGGGGGTGCTTTCCTACAGGATTTGGGGCATCTACCTGAGTAACATACTAACGGCACTACTCGTTTTCTATTTCTCTTACCTCCTGGCCAAGAAGTCTAAGGACTACATGATAACGAGGGCCCCCCAGAATAAACTCCCGGAGGCCCAAGTAAAGGCAAAGCTATTCTATTACAGCGTCGTAACACTCTCTTTCTTTATTGCGCTAAACATCGCGGGGGTAAGCGGCGAACTGAGCACTCTCCTTGCTGCAGCCGGAATAACGGGCATAGTCCTGGGTTTTGCCTCACAGACAGTGGTGGCGAACTTCGTTTCGGGAGTCTTCATGTACTTTGACAAACCCCTTCAAATAGGGGATGCCGTTAGACTGAAGGATTCCTCCGGGGCCGTCGTTGAAGGAATAGTCGAAGACATAAAGATCATGTCCACACGGATAAGACAATGGGACGGAACCCTTCTCAGGATACCCAACGACAAGCTCTTCAACAGCGAGATAGTAAACCTCCAGAAATATCCCGCAAGGAGAGCCACCATTGAGGTGGGAATAGCCTACGGTGCCGACGCGGAGAAGGCCATTGAGATTATTGAAAGGATCCTCGAAGAAGAGCCCTACGTGCTGGCGAAACCGGAGCCCAGGGTTTACGTTGACAGGCTCGACGACAGTTCCGTTGTTATAAGGATATGGGCGTGGGTTCCAAGTTCCAGATGGGTAGGCGAGAACCTACTACGTTCAAAGTATCATCTCCTTCAGAGGATAAAAGAAGCTCTCGACGAGGCAGGAATAGAAATACCGTTCCCCCAGAGGGTTAACTGGTTCGCCAACGAGCTGAAGGTGAGGATAGAGGAACCCCGGCAGGACGCAGGGGAATGAGCTCCATCTTTTTCTAAGCGTTCAGATGTAAAGTTTGAAAAACATTTAAAACCTTTTTACAAATATAAAGTCTGGTGGTTTCTATGAAACTGCCCACGGTCAGACCTCTCGTTGACAACTTTCTTTGCAGGGACGCTGGGGAATTCTGGGAGGTAGTGCACAAAACCCTCGGCCACGGAAAGGGAGGGATATTCAAAGTTTTCGGAAAGGTTGGTGGAGAACCTTACTATCTGGTTCTCTTAATAGACGACGAGAAGTTGCTCGGCTTAGAGGCACAGAACGTTTCCAGCGGCAATGAACTCACGGGGGAAACAGCCCTCAGAATCCTAAAGGAGCTCCTGAATGGACCCCTCATAGTGGATGCCTACCCATTGGACGAGATAGAGTTGAAGCTCTCTATAGCGGACAACGTCGACGTCTACACTCAAACCCCAAAGGTAACGTTGGAAGGGATGCTCGTAGGCAGGGTGAAGGAGAAAGAGCCAAGGTCTGCAACAGAACGGGAGCTTTACACTGAAGAACGGGAGAAAGAGGAAAAAAGGAAGGAGGAAAAACTCAAAAAAACCGAAGTCGTTTTAAACGTCCCCATAGAACTCGATCCCTACTTCAGGATGATGGTAAAACGCCTCAAAAACGAAGCCAGAGCCTTCAACGCAAATATAAAGAGGATTGAGATCGAGGCACGTGAGGTCCGTTATGCCCTCGGAGCCGGGGTTGGGGTACACTCATCCTTGAAAATTTACGTGGAAGCTCCGGGGGGCGTGCCGATAAGAGCTCTCAGGGAGCACCTTGAAAAGATAACCTATGAAGAGGCGGGGAACATCTCGTCGGAGATTGAAAAAAGGGTGGTAGTCAGCAGGGTGGATGTGGAGCGGGCCTAATGGCCCTTCCTTTCCACCAATGCGTAGAAGAAACCTATCGTCTTGTGCCTGTGAGGCCAGGCCCTCATCGTTCCCGGAAGGAAGCCCTCATCGTAGGGACCGCTTAGGGGGACAAGCCTCGCGTCACCGTGTCCCTTCAGAAACCACCCCACCACCCCCTCGTTCTCCTCACTAAACATGGAGCAGGTCGAGTAGAGAAGCCTCCCCCCAGGTTTTAAAAGCTTCCAGGCACTCTCAAGGAGTTCTTTCTGAAGCGAGACGACCTTTGGAATGTTCTTCTCACGCAGACGCCACCTCAGCTCGGGGTTCTTGGCTATCGTCCCATCGCTGGTGCAGGGCGCATCAAGGAGAACCTTATCGGCGATGCCTTCACCCAAAATTTCGGGCGCCCTTCTCCCATCGGCCCTTATCGTCTCCGCTATTCTCACCCCCGTCCTCTTCAAAATCTCGTTCATACGCTTTATTCTGGCCATATCGACGTCAAAGGCGTATATTTTACCCCCATTGTTCATCAGCTCCGCCATATGGGCGGTTTTTCCACCCGGAGCCGCCGCCAAATCAACGACCGTTTCGCCGGGTTTCGGGTTCAGTACAAGCGATGCAACGGCAGCAGCTTCCTCCTGGGCTATGGCAAAGCCCTTGTTGAAGAGCCATTCCAGGTTGAAGGGGTCGAGGAGTCTAATGAGGGTTCCCACCCTCCCACTTCTCTCAAAGCGGACGTTCTTTTTCCGGAGATAGCCCTCAACCTCCTCAACGCTGCTCTTCAGCAGGTTTACCCTGATGCTCGTTGGTAACGTCTCGTTGAGCGCCTTGAGCAGATCCTCGGCCTCGTTTCCAACAAGCTCCCTCATCTTCACTACGAACCACTCGGGAAAGAGGTAGTCCCATTTGAGGCGCTTCTCCTCGGTGTCGATGACGGGCATGTACTCTAGTATCCGCGGCAGAAGGTCGTGGTAGTAATATCCAACATACGGGTGTGTTCTCTTTGATAAAAACCCAGCGAGGCCTTTAAGGCGCCTCCGCGTTTTTTCGCTGGGATCCCTGAAGACGGCCACCTCAATCGCAACCCTCAGCGTTGCCCTCAACCAGGGGTCAAGTATCAGTGGTGAAACCCCCACGAGCTCTTTGATAATCTCATCTATCAGACCGAGTCTCCTCTGGAGGGAGTAAAAAATTCCTGTCAGCTTGGAGTTTTCCCAGCCCTCAATTCTGTGCCTGGAAAAAGCCTTCCTCTTGGCACTCTGACTGGGTTTGATTTCTTCACCGAGCTTAACCGCCTCTATAAGTGCATAGAGTTGCCTGTCCGAGAGCTTGAGTTTTGTCAATTCCATTCCCCCACTCAAATTCTGTCCGAGCCGTTTTGAACTTTCCCACAACCCCAAGATCCCCTGGGTTTGTAATCATCCGGGAGAGTTCTTGTCCACCCGACCTTTTTAGATTGAGTCAGTTTTAACGAGAGAACAAAAGAGAGGTTAAAGGTATTGACTAAACTCCCCTGCTTCCCAGGGATTCAATATCAACTACGCTGTCGGCGAATAATGGGGCCTCATCAACGGCCACCAGGACGGAGGGATCTCCGAGAAGGGATGCCATTAGAACCGCGTCATCTTTTCTGCCACTTCTCGTAATGTGGGTCAATGCTTTCTCGAGCTCCCAGGGATTCTTGCGGTAGTGCTCTTTGAGAGTTGAAACAACGATGCCGAGAAGCACTCTTGCCTCATGACGAATAGCCACATCTGAGCCCCTTTTGGACAGTGTTCGGAGGCACTGCACTATTCCGAGGAGAACCGTGTCAACGGGATACACAGGGGGAACCTTGAGTAACTCCCTTACCGTGGCCATGGCCAATTCGACCGTTGTGGGATCCCCTTCCTTCAGGGCCATCTTTAACGCCCTAAGGTACTCCTCACTTACGCTATCGAGGGGATCACCCTCCTTGGCTATCACGTAGGCACTCATTGCCAATACCCTGGGGTTGTTCGAGTTGAGGTGTCTCCTCGCCAGGGAGCCCACCTCGTGAGGCATCACGGCTACCGAGATTCCTTTCAGAAGTTCCACCGCCTCGTTCCAGGCCATCCCGTTGCATCTCGCTGCAATGGAAAAGAGGGGATGCATGAGCCGCTCAAACTGGGCAAGGCTTATGTGGGAACCTTTCAGGAGGAGCCTCAACACGGGGAGCGTCCTAACGAAGACCCGTTCGTCGTTCGATTCAAGAAGCTCAACGAGCGGTCCAAAGAAAAGCTCAAGTAGACGGGCTTTTCCAGAATTTGAGTCTCTGAGTATTCTGCTCAGAACCGATAGGGACCTGAGCCTAACGCGTGGATTTCTATCCCCGAGTAGGCGAGCCAGCGCCCTGAGCCCCTCTTCCGTTTTAGCGAATTCCACCGCATCGTTGAGGTCCCATGAGAGAACTAATTCCCTCATCCTGTAGAGGGCTCCTGTGATTTTAGTCACCCCTGTAAGTGGGGTCACCCCAATGTTTAAATACCTTTCGAAAAACTCCTCTCCAACCGGTATAACCGGGTTTTAATCCTTTTCAGAGGTTTTTTATGAAAGAAGAATTGGGCGGGAATCTCAAAATTCGTCGTTACTCTATGCGTTACTTGAAAGCCAAATTCCTTAGAAAATGTTTCAATAAACGCCATAACTTCGGGTTTATCGAGATGGATGGAGTAAACAACGTCGCTTATCTCAAAGGCTTTCATTAAAAACGGCCTGTCGGCGTGTTTCCTCTGACTTCCAAAGGGCGGGTTCATAAGGACGGTATCAACCCTTCTATTAAAGCTGGAGACGTCGGCGTGAACTACCTCAACACAGTTCCTTGTTCCAGCGTTCTCAACGTTCCGGCGGAGGATCTCGACGGCCTCACCATCAATCTCAACGGCATAGACTTTCCTCGCACCTAAGAGGCATGCCCCCACAGTTAAAACTCCGGTTCCAGCTCCGAGATCGGCAACGGCTTTTCCCTCGATGTCCCCCAATGAATACGCCATCCACAGGAGTTCAGCGGCCACATCCCCGGGAGTTCTGTACTGTTCAAGCTCTGGTTTAGGGTTTTTGAAGCCTTCTAAGCGCGAAAGGAAGATGGAAAGGTGCTTCTTCTTCACCTTCCACCACCGTGAAGTGCAATGCCGAGGGGTTCGTCTTTATCGCGCTCAACCCCAACTATCTCATCGAAGGCGTAGTCACCACGCAAACCGAGGAGTATCTCCAGCTCGGTAGGCGTCAGCACCGGCTTCCTCCAGTTCTCGTAATCATCCATCGGAACGCGCGGGCAGGCAACGACGACGTAGGCATCGAAGTCGAAACCTTCCAAAGCAGGGTAGCTGATGTGGTTCATGGCTATTAGCCTGGCGTATTTTCCGTGCTCGCGGAGGAGCTTTACCACGCGCTTCGCCTCAGCCAGGCGGAGCTGGCCTTTCTTGGTGCTGATCACAACGCCGAAGCTTTGGGCGTCCATCGCCTTCGCTATCTGCGCCCAGCGTTTTCTTATCAGCCTTTCAGCTTCTCCATCCATCCAGATGGCATCTCCGGAGTAGGGATTGACCGCGAGGGTAGGCTTACCTGTCGCCAGGGCGAGGCCGATGGGGTGGAAGTAGCCTGCCCCTACGAAGAGAACACCCTCGGCTTTGACCTTGGCACTTGAGAAGTTGCAGCCGAGAACCTGGCCCGGCCAGCTGACACGGGAGTCCCCTTTCCCGATGATAACCTCAAAGCCATGTTTTTCCAGAAACTCCCTCGCCCCCTTAAGCCTGTGAATGTGCTGGGCTGTTGTCACGAGGGCTATTCTTCTCCCGAGCTTTCTTATCTTATCGATGTTTTTTTCAAGAGCGGGAACAACCTCGACCTTGGCGAACGCCGGAACGAATATAGTGGGAACCTCCAGATGAAGGGTCATGTAGCTGTGACCGAGATGAATGAGCGCATCGCAGCCAAGGGCTTTGGCTTCCCTGTCAGCCGGGTCGCAGGCACCGTAATTGATGTCGCCGCTGATTATAACTTCGATTCCATTCCCCTCAAGGAAATCGGCCAGGTTTTGGGCTTCCCCTTTCAGCCCCTCCGGCGTCTGGATGAGCACCCGTTCAGCGTTGAGCTCTCGCAGGGTTTCCAGTACCTCACGGTTCGAAACTTCGTGCATTGAACTCACCGACGGCGTTTAGATGAAACCCTTTAAATGTCAATCGATTCACAGAAGTGTACAGTGTTTTTGTGAACATTAAAATACATCAAGTATCATAAACGTTTAGTCAAAACCTTTATTAAACATTACTGCACTAAATTTCCCGATACCGGAGGTGCTTCAAATGAAGAAAGTGGCTGCAATCCTGGGGCTTCTCTTCTTGGCCGCCATGCTCAACCCGGTGGCTGCCTCAAGCAGTAAAGGCGGCGGGAACTACTGGCACCCGTATCCGACCAATGTAATACCTGGGGACATCGTCATAGGCCACAACCCCAGCAGCGACAAGTACATCCCCGGTTACTGGACACACACCGGAATCATTGCCTACTATGATAGCTATTACGGGGAATGGGTGGTCATAGAGGCATGGGAGTCCGGAATAAGAATGGTTCTGCTCTCTGACTTTCTAAAGAGATACGATACAGTTGCAGTTCTTCGCGTTGCCACCAGCGACTACGTGAGGCAGAACGCGGTTTACTTCGCTTACCAGCAGCTGGGCAAGCCCTATGACTGGGGCTGGTGGACAAAGCAGATTTACGGCGACAGCTACTACTGCTCCGAGCTCGTTTGGGCGGCCTACATGGCCGCAGGCGGACCGGACATAGACGCTAACCCAGGCTGGACCTGGAAGTACCTGAACGGCGTCGCGCCGCAGGAGGTCTACGACGACGATGACACCTATGTGGTATACTACCACTCGGCCTGAGTTCTTTCTCCTTTTATAACCTCATCAACAAAAGCCTTTTATATCCCAAAACCCAACAATACCTCGAAGTCCGATGCATCGGGGTGATAAGTATGGGGTTTTTGATAACGACCACAGAGAAAATTCCAGGATACAGGGTGGTCGAGGTGAAGGGGCTCGCCAGGGGCGGTATCGTCAGGGCAACCCACGTCGGAAGGGACATAATGGCATTCTTCAAGAACCTGAAGGGGGGTGAAGTACAGGAGTACACCCAGATGCTGGCAGAGGCCAGGGAGGAGGCGCTGAGGAGGATGAGACTCCACGCCGAGGACATGGGGGCCAACGCCGTTATAGGAGTCCGCTTCATGACCTCAGCGGTTGCCTCGGGCATGGCGGAAATTTATGCCTACGGCACCGCTGTCGTCGTTGAAAAGCTGGAGGAGTGAGCATGTACCTCCTTCCCTTCCCCATAATAGGCGGTCTCTTAGCGTGGGCAACGCTGTACTTTATAGGCTTTGAAAAGCAGAGGTGGGGCGAGTTTCTCTTAGGCTTGGCGGCCTTCTTCATTGCGATGATAATCCAGAATCCCGTCCAGCAGCTCCCGCTCCTCGGGATGGGGATAAAGTCCAACGCCGACGTCATAGCCAGGGGGACGGCTTTCACCATAGGTGTCTCGATATGGTTCGGACTCATCGCCGGCATAGTTCAGGAGGGGGCAAAGTACCTCCTCGTGAAGGGGAAGAGCCCCAACACCGGCCTGTTCATGGGGCTGGGCTTCGGAATAACGGAGGTCTTCGTCATAGCCGGGGCGGCCCTCGCCGGAGCTATGGCGACCGGAAAACCGCTCGACGTACCGTTAAGCACGGCGCTCCTCTCGATGGTGGAGCGCTACTTCGTGGTGCTCTTCCACGTAGGGACCGGGATATACCTGGCCTATGCTTACAGGGAAGGCTTTGGAAAGAGTGGTCTCCTTGTGATGATAGGTATTCACGCGGTTATCGATTCCCTGGCAGCTTATTCCCAGCTCACGAAAAGCGAACCGACCATGTACGCGGTAGAATTCATAACCGCCCTCGCCGCACTGGGGCTGATCTATTATACAGTTCCAAAGGCAAAGGTCGAGATGCCGAAGGAAGAGGAAGCCCTGTGGTGAGTCCATGTTCGACAGAAGGGAGAAAGCCCTCAGGAAGCTGAGAAAGGACCTCCGCTCCGGGCTCTACTCTTACTTAGTTCTTTCCCTCCTTGAGAAAGAAGAACTCCATGGCTACGCGATACGGAAGAGGCTGGAAAAGCTCAGCGACGGCAGGCTCGTCCCGAGCGAGGGAGCCTTATACGACATCCTCAAGAGCCTGAAGAAAACCGGGCTGGTGGGGGACACATGGGCCGAAGTTGGCGGAAGGCCAAGGAAATACTACTCCCTTACCAAACTGGGGAGAGAAGTTTTGGAAGAGCTCAAGGGTGAAATAATGACCATAGAACTCGTGCTGGAAAGATTGGAGGGAGAAAAATGACCTGGAAGGAGTTTGAAGTTGCACTCTCGCTGTTTCTGCTCTTCTCCTCACTGCTCGTTTTAGCATTTAGAGGAAGAAGAAACCCGCTTATAGGATTCCGAGTCGGCTACACCTACCACTCGGAGAGGGTCTGGAGGAAAGTGAACACCTTTTCGGGGTTAGCTATGCTCGCTATCTCACTGCTTCTCTTGGGGATTGCACTTCACGGCGTCCCCATAAACGTTTTCGTCTTGATGGCGGTGGCCCTGCTCCTCGGGATAGTCTTTGCCGGACTCATTATGGCGAAGCGCGAGTACGAGCTTGAGGAGCTCTCCACCGAGGCTCCAGAAAAGCCCAAGGGGAAAATTCTCAGGACCGATATAAAGCCCTACCTGCTCCTTCAACTGGGTTTCATGGCCTTTTACCTCCTCCTTGTGGCCCTTTTCTGGGACAAGCTACCGGAAAGGGTAGCAACCCACTTCACAACGGGCGGTCCGGACAGCTATGGAAGTAAATTCTGGGGAGTCCTCGGCGTTCCGGTCTTGGCCTGGCTCCTGCCCTTCCTTTTAACGATTCCTGCAAAGGACCCGGGATTCTTCGCCAAAGCCAATTTTTACCCAAAGAGCCTTAGGGGCTGGTGTGCCTTTACGACCCTCCTGAGCCTCGGCCTGGTTTTGGTCTTCACGTCGGCACTCTTCTACAACGCTGGAATGGCTTCAGTGAAGGCGATAAACTACTCCGCATACACTACCCTCGGAATGGTGGCGGTTGGAATCTACTTCCTCCTGAGGGATGCCTATGGAGGGAGTTGAACTACTCAGAATCCTCTATGGAACTTTCCTCGGCCTTTTCCTGATTATCGCCGGCGTTTTAACCTTTACCGCAAAGGACGAGCCCGGCATAGGTTTTAGGATAAGCTATACCTACCTCTCAAAAAAAGCCAGAAGAAAGGCCAACCGCATCTCTGGAATCGGAACGGCGATAACGGGCGTTTCTCTCATGGTCCTCTCCCCGCTTCTGAGCTTTGCATGGCTTGCCGTCCTCCTGCTCCTGAGCATTGGAACGACCGTGCTCTTCGCATATCTAACCGCCAAGCGTGAGTACGAGCTTGAGGAGCTCTCGGAGAAAGCGCCCGAGAAACCTGGAAAGGTGATAAAACCCCCAAATCTAAAGAAGTACATCGCCCTCCAGACAGCTTTTCTGGCCATCTTCACCGGCCTTTGTATAGCTGGAAGAGTTCCCAGGGAAACCGCCATCGTTCTCGGCGGAGCACTCATTCTGCTCCTCGCACTGACGTTTTTAGTTTCCCGCCCGCTGGTTTTCCAGCTTGCTCCCAAGTTCAAGGGGAAGATGGCTATGAGCTTCGCAAGGGCGCTGACCCTCGTCTCGGGATTGACAACGGCGGAGATGGCCTTAGCGGCACTCGGCTATGAACCCGGGCCGCTTGGCGTCGTTTTGCTTCTCATGACTTCGCTCGGCGTTATCTTCTACGCCGCTTTCATCGCCCTAACGGGAGCCTACGAGGAAGGTTATTATTAGCTCTCAAGGGCCTTTATCAGCTCTTCCCGTTCGGGTTTTCTTATTATTCCAATCTCAACCGCGTGCTCAAGCACGTAATCCGATAGATTCTCTCCGAAGAATGCCCTTATCCCCTTCCCAGGGAAGTAGAACGCGTAAACCCTAACGTTTTTTTCTTCGCAGATTCCCCTCGCCACCATAAAGCCCTTCTCAGCGTTTACCCTTATCACTTCGAAGCCAAACACCTCTGCGATGCCAAAGAAGGCCTCAAAGAGCTTCACCCTCGCGTCCTTCAAAGCTTTATTGACAGCCTGGCGTGAGATGCCGAGGGCCTCGGCTATCTCAACCTCTCTCATCCCCTTGGCCCTCATAAGCCAGATTCGCTCCATGCCCTCCGGAAGTCTAAGCATTTTTCATGGCCTCCTTGGTGAGTTTCAGGAAACCTTCACCTCTCCCATAGGAGAGGGGATAAGATTTTCCCTCCTCAACCTTGACCCAAAAGCCGTTTGAGATACTCAAAAGGAAAACGAAGATTGGTCGCAGGTAAAACCCCGTGAGCCGGGAGATGTAATCTGAGACGGAAATCCCTATAAGTCCTGAGGAGAACAGGGAGAGTGGAATCCCTCTAACCGGGAGGAAGGCAGCCTTAATGAACGTCATTTGGAGTCACCTCCTTATTCCCTTGGATCATTTCTCTCAAAAATCGTGAAGCCCTTTTCTCATCCACCGCTACCAGATAGCTTCGCTTGAAAGTCTTCAATAGCACGTAGTCCTTCCTGTAGTACTCGACGAGAAGAATAAGGGACATAAGCGTTGCAATGAAAATTGAAAAACTATCCACAAAACCAGGCTCCAGCCAATCCAGGATAAAACCTGCAATTGGGACAAAAACAAGGAGAGAAAAAACCTGTGTCTCACGCTTGAACGGCAATATCATTGAGGCTATGTAGACAAAACCCGTCGCAAACAGGACGAACCAACTGGGGGATCCATAATCTCTAGCAGAAGGAGAGAAAACGAACCCCACGAAAGTGCCAACTATGACCGCAAGCAGGAGAATGGGCATTCCCGGAAACTCTCTGGCAACGATCCCGTTCTCCAGCCGAGTTAGAACTTTAACTTCTCCCACATCCCCCATTTTGACTTCTGAGTAAAGCCTGCCAAAGAAGTACTTCAACCTAAGTATATCACCATCAACCTCGACTGAAGTCCCCCAGGAAGCAGCGAGGAAGAACCAGCCCACGAGCGATACCCATAGGTGCCCAGAAATAATCGGGACGAAGAGAATGAGAGAGATACCCAAACAGAGGAGAAAAAACTGGGCTCCTGAGAAGTTCATTGGGACTGCGCCGCTAACCCTCACAGAGATCACCACCCAGTGCCTTTATGACCCTTTCAGCATCGTGAGGGCCTATCAGGAACCTGCCCTTCTCCGCCAGAACCCCAACGTACTCCATCGAGACCCAGGAGAGAACAAACCAGAAACCTATTAAGGAGGTAAAAAGCGAGAGCCCGAACCACTGGAACTCCATCCCCGAGGCCGCGAATGGCACCGAAGGGGCCCAGGGGAGAAGGAGTGCAAGCAGGAAAAGCCTCCCTGCTCTTTCTTTTAGAGCCCTAACCGGGAACGCCAGCGTTATCCAGTAGAGAACGAGCCAGTAAGCAACGAAGGGAAAGACAAGAAAACCCTTAACACTGAATAGCACGAAAGAGAGCAGCATGAAGAAGAACGGAACCACCAGAGAGTTTGCAAGGTCTCTCCAGAGCCTTCCAAGTTTGAGTTCTCCGACGTTCTTGACCTCAAGCACCTCGCCGGCGTTAACGCGGAGGATGCCAAAACCATAAATCAGGGTCAGCCCCTTCTCCGAAACCTCAACCTTCCAGCCGGAGGATGCTCCAAAGAGGAAGGCACTCGCGAGCAGAAGCGCGAAGTATCCAGCTGGGCCATAGTTCTCCATAACCCACCCAACCGAGGACAGCAGGGCAACGGCAATAAAACGGAGGAAGAGCGCGATTCCCGGTGCGGAAAGGCCCCATGTTTTTCCCATTCCCATCACAGCCAATTGTTCTCCCATTGAGTTCACCTTTGTCAACATACATAAGTTGACAAAATATTTAAGCCTTTCGATGGGATTAAATAACTTCACCAATCACCAAAGAAGGTGATCCCATGTCCCTTGAG
>JALSNG010000032.1 GCA_026987155.1 Thermococcus sp.
TGGTGGGCCTTCATATTCCCGCTTGGGGCCTACGTCAGCGCGACCTTCAACGTGGGGACGACCTTCGGGATAAACGCCATCACAGACTTTGGATTCGTCCTCTACTGGCTCCTCCTGGCAATATGGCTGGTTACTGGAGGTCTTACGCTCAGAAACTTCGCCTTCAGAGGTTCAGAGCGACGAGAAGCGTCTTGAAGGCTATCAAATACATTATTACCCCCAGAACTTTTTTTACCTGGTCGGAGCTCATCTTAAAGTGCATCAGGTGCGTTCCAAGCCAGCCCCCGGCTATTGCAGGAACGGAGACCCAGAGGAGCAGTCTTATGTCCAAAGTTCCCATACCCCAGTATGTTAAGAAACCGCTGAGGGAGGAAAAGAAGACGATTAAAGCCGTTGTCGAGGCAACTTTTTTCGGTTCATACCCGAGAAGTATCAATGCAGGACTGATTATCCCGCCACCGCCAACGCCGAGGAGTCCACCCAGAAAGCCTGCTATTCCACCGATGAGCGAGCCCTCAATGACGTGGTTTTCCCCATTCCTCTTTTTCGGCCGGAAAAAGAGCATCATGGTTCCTGAGTAAAGCAGGAAGAGCACGAAAACAACGAGAACAACGCGATGGGGTATGAGCTTCCCTGAGTATGCACCAATCGGAGACATTGAAGTGGCCACGACGAGGATTGGCAGGCCGAAGCGAACGTCGAGCTTGCCGTGTTTAATGTTCTTCAGCGTTGCGGAGAGCATTGAGAGTGTGTTAATGAACAGACCGGTTGGCTTGGCGCTCATCAACGGGATTCCAAGCCATCCCATCACCGGAACTATCGCTATGGCGGAACCGACACCGCCTATAGAAAAGACGATGCTGAGGATAAAGGCAATCAGTGCGAGTTCGGGATAGTTCATTAGACTCACCTCATTTTATTCTGCTTCTCAAACCATGGCTGGAGTTATAAACTTTCCTGTCTGAAATTGCTGATGTTTCAGAAATTTCAATATCAAAAGATTTTTAAGTCAACCTAATTACATGAACGAAGATTCTAATGGAGGTGATTTCATGGAAAGGCTGAGAAACTTCAACCCGGGTGCGTTTTCAAGCGTAATGGGAACGGGAGCCGTTGCGATTGCATCCTACAGGTACTCAGGTTATCTAGCCTCCCTCAAGGAAGTGGGAGTTCTGCTGACTTATTTCAACGCGGTCCTCTATGCTGTCCTCCTAACGTTCTGGCTCCTGAGGTGGATGGTTTACCCGGCGGAAGCCCTTGGGGATTTGAGGCATCCATCGAAGGGACACTTCTACGGCACGAGTGGAGCGGCAACGATAGTCCTTTCCGCCCAGTTCCTCACGATATTGCACGACAGAGGCATCGCCTGGTACCTCTGGCTCTGGGGACTGGTGCTGACCTTTATTTTCGCCTTCTGGATGTCTTACGAGGTCTTCATAGCGGGCGAGGTAGACCTTAGGCACCTCTCTCCTGTGTGGTACATTCCCCCCGGTGGCACTCGTCATAATACCATTTGGGGCGGTTTTCATGGGGACGACAGCTAGATACATAAGGGAGATTGTTACCGTCGTCAACTACCTGGGATGGGGTGCCGGGTTCTTCCTCTACCTGGTGCTCTATGCCGTTGTGACACTCAGGTTTATACGCCACGAGCTCCTGCCCGCTGGAATGGCGCCGTTGATATGGATGAACCTCGGACCGATAGGGGCGAGCATAACCGCGCTGTTTTCCCTGGTCAACAACTCAAGCATAGTGGTATCAAAGGACCCCTTCTTCATCTTCGCCTTCTTCCTGTGGGGACTTGGCTTCTGGTGGCTCCTCATGGCACTGGCCCTAACGCTCCACTACCTCAGAAACCTCCACCTACCCTACAGTACCTCTTGGTGGGCCTTTATATTTCCCCTGGGGGCATTTGTTAACGCCACCCTTGACCTTGGAAATGCCTTTGGCCTCGAGATGATGAATCTCTTTGGCTACTCTCTGTTCTGGCCATTGCTTATCCTCTGGGGAGTGACGATAGTGAGGGGAGGAATGGCTCTCACTCGTTGAGGCAGTTCATATTCCCTGTTTCTATTTCTATTACCTTCCTGAGCACGCACTCAAGGTTTGCAAGGTCCTCGAGTATCTGGGAGAGCTTTTCCTGGTAATCCTCTGAGTCAGACTCGTCGATTAACTTCTTCACCAGCTCTTTCAGGGGAAGGATTTCTCTTTCGAGCATTTCCTCCGGCTGTTTGAGGAACTTCTCAAGAAAAGCCGGTATTGGGTAGAAGTACTTGGTTTTTCCGACCTTTCGGACAGAAACCATATAGTCTTTCGTAAGCTTTGAGAGGGAAACAGAAATCGAAGACCTGCTCAGGTTTGTCAGCTCAACGAGGTCGTTTATGGTGAGGGGTTCCTCCGAGAGCAGGAGGTAAGCGTAAACTTTCGCGTCGGTATGGGAGTAGCCCCATCTGGCGAAAAGCCTTTCAACCATCTCAACGAAGCGCCTTATGTCCTTGAGTCCCATTCTTCACCACCATCTAAAAAATTCGATAGAAAAGATAAAAAGTTTTGGAAGTTTATTTGGAAATGGCTATTATAGAGCCACCTATGACAACCAGCCAGGCTCCAATAGTGTAGAAGCCACCGTCGAAGGGCATCGTTATAAAGGCTAAGACAACGTTGGTCCAGCCGACACCGCTCGGGCTTTTCTTGTAGTAGGCCAGCAGGAGGAACATCAACAGGCTCAGTATTATCTCCACCCAACCGACCGTTGAAACACCACCGTAGTGCCAGCCGTAGAAATGTCCGGTGGAGAGAACTGCTATACCGTCGATCAGTATCAAAAGGGCCCCGGTGAGGGCCGTCCAGAGACCGGTTTTGGCAGAGACCATTTCGGACACCTCCGGGTATTTTCGTTTATACCTCTTATCCAGACCTTTTAAACTTTTCGGTTTTGTCTGATATGTCAGTTATAATCAACACATCGAAAAGTTTATACATTGGAGAAAGAAGGAATAGATTGGGGTGGGAAGATGGGAGAGCCCGTTTCAAACGTCATTGGGGAGCCGTTTCCCAACGCTATGGCTGGCTCCGGAATCCGGGGGAAAGAAGAGACTGATGGGAATCAGCTAACAACAGCATTGAAGGCCTTCAAGCTCATCCTTGGAAACCCTCTGGCAAGGGCACTGATAAAACCCGCACTCAAGAAGTACGAGATAGAGGGTAGGGAACTTCCGGCATTGTACTGGGCGCTGAGCATCTATGCAGGGGAGAGCATCAACGCCCCGATGATGGTTCGCTTCCAGGCGGAGACAATAAAACTCCTTCTCAAACTGGGCATAAAACTCGCCCACGGTGACGAGGAAGCTGTTAAAGAGGCTCTCCTGAGGGATCCCCACATAAGGCGCGGTATCTGGGTTGTCCTGGAGGGCATAGCAAAGTACGGGATAACGGTTCCACAGAGGCTTGCGGGGCCGTTCCTTATAGTCTGGAACTTCACCAACATGTGCAACTTCCGCTGCAAACACTGCTACCAGAGGGCTGATAAACCTCTGCCGGGTGAGCTTTCCCTTGAGGAGAAACTGATGTTAGTTGATCAGCTTGACAAAGCTGGTGTGGCGGCGGTGGCAATAAGCGGAGGGGAGCCAACGATACACCCCCACTTCCTTAGGATAGTCAGGGAGCTTTCAAGCAGGGGAATCCACACTTCAGTGGCAACCAACGGATGGACCTTTGCAAAGAAAGAAGAACTCGAAAAAGCCGTCAAGGCCGGAATAAAGTACGTTGAGGTTAGCATAGATTCTGCAAAACCCGAAAAGCACGACGAGTTCCGTGGAATCCCTGGAGCCTGGGAGCACGCGGTGAAGGCCCTTGAGAACGCGGTGGAGCTCGGTGTAAGCCACGGCATGGCCACGATAATGGACAAGGAGACCTACCAGGAAATAGACGATATCCTCGACTTAGCGGAGAGCATCGGAGTGAAGAGGGTCATATTCTTCAACCTCGTCCCAACCGGAAGGGCCGAGGAGATGGTCAAGGTTGACTTAACCCCCGAAGAGCGCGAGGAGTTCATGAGGGAGGTATACAAGCAGATGAAAAAGAGGAAAATTGAAATCCTAACCACCGCCCCCCAGTACGCGAGGGTTACACTGCTCATGAGCGCCGGGAAGAACGTTACTCCAGCGCACTTCTACATCGGAGAAAACAGCGCCGTGAAAACACTCGCCGAGTTCATCGGTGGATGCGGTGCCGGGAGGATATACGCTGGAATGGAGCCAGATGGAACCGTTGTGCCCTGTGTGTTCCTTCCTCTGCCTGTGGGGAACATCAGGAACAGACCCTTCAAAGAGATATGGGAAAATAGCAAAATCTTCAACCTTCTCCGCTACAGGGACACCTGGGAAGGCCAGTGCGGGAAGTGCCCGTACAAATACATCTGCGGGGGCTGTCGCGCGAGGGCCTACCACTATACACTGGACTTATCGGGCGACGATCCCGGATGCATAATAAACAAACGTCTCTGGGACGATATAGTGAGGCATGGAAAGCCGAAAGGCCTAACCGAGGTCAGTTGGGTCGATGAGAGTGTCGTTTTGAGGGGACCGAACCTCTACGTGCCCGGCTACTACAGAGCCCTTGAGGTTGTTGGGGAAAAGACTCTTGGAAAACATTGGAGTCAAGAGGAAGTTCACGCATGATCTGTATTTCTCTTTTGGTAGCGTCTATTCCGATTATGAGCTGCAGACTCTACGCCCACTCAAGTAGATGCCTAAGCCCCGGGTCCTCCTCCCGAGGTGCCGACTATTACCGTGAAACGCCAGTTAGTTTCGTCTGTTAATCGCTTTCCAGGTTGCATCGGCCAGGCTATTCCTATCGTCTTTTTACCGGTTAGGCGACCGTTTTCTATGTGGTACATTGTAACCTGTGTGTATGGGAGGAATGGAACGGTTCGAATTATCACGAACTCCCTTACATTAACTGGAATCGCGGGGTTAACCTGAGGCATCCGGTCGTACATCCAGTAGCCCTTCATTAAACCTATGGAAGGAACCCCTGCCTTTTTAATTGAGTCAGCGGGGAGATCGTAATGCTTGAGGAGGGGATCTGAGATGATGCATGAGGCGGTAAAGCAAATGCCCGTTGAATCCGTGGAGTGCATGTAAATGTACATGTGAGAGAGGTTAAATGAGGCCACTGAGGTAACGAAAAGCCCGAGTATTAGGTAAATCCCAAGTTCCTTGAGTCTGTACTGTCCCTTCCTGAAGTACTCCCTGTAAGTCCAGAGCCACAGCAGAAATGCAAGGGGGATCACAAATAGGTAAACAACGAACCAGAACGCAAAAGCAATGCCCGAAGGGGCGTGTGCCATGTACACCACGACCACCTCTCAATGCATGAATCCCAGTCTATCTTTGACTCCCATGTAAAACTTAAAAAACTTTGGTCAGAAAGGAAGCTCCCCCCACTCCACATTTATCGTCTCCGGAGTGCGGTAGATGAAGGCCGCCTCCCCCTTGTGGACGTGCTTCCTCATCGGGCCGGGTGGAACTCCGTTCGTCTCGTAGATGACGCTCTGGGTGTCAGGGTCGTGGTAGAGGATAAGACTGGGCCCGGCCAGGTTCATTATCGAGTCTATCGCGTACTGAGTTGCGAGAACCGTCATCCTAGCCCTCATGGGCCTTGTTATTAACGGTATTGCCGCACCGCCGGCTGTTGTGTAGGCCAAAACGGCCGCATCATTGACGCCTATCATGGTGTTCCTCCTGTGTCTAATCACCGCGCTCACAACAAGAAAAGCTATACCGGCCATTGTTATGCTGTAGGTCTCCCCCAGCTCCACCAGGATGTTCTTTCCGAACTCTGGGGGCTTTCCAGAGTAGAATGCCTCGTCCAGGGGCGTGTAGCTTTCCCCGATAACCTCAGCGTATTTTCCGTCCGACTTCACCGCATCTGGAACGCTCCTCACCTTCCCGGCAAGGAAGTCAGCGTAGAGCCTTTCCGTCAGGGTTCTGTCCAACCCATAGACGGTCTGGACTATCGTTGCAGCTGTGTAGCCATCCAGAAGGCCTTTCCCCGCGAGGGCTATAGGGTCGAGACCCGTTCCCTCGCCGTCCTTCACCCGGATGATAGTGTCAAACCCATCCTCTGGAAAGTCCCCCTCCGTGTCGAAGATAACTGTCCCGTAATTAATCTCCCGGTATCTATTCACCAGGTACTTAAGGGCCTTTCCCGGCCATTCGTCCATTCCGAAAACCTTGAGAGTCCTGCCGTGGTAAACGGGGTCGTAGAACGTGTCCTCCCCTTCCCTCTCAAAGAGCCTAACCGCTATACGGCTGTACTTCATACGGTTCACCGATTGAAAATAGGGAAAGGTCCTATAAACGGCTTCTGGTTTGGCTTAGATTACCCTCACCATACGCTCCATCCAGGGGCCCACGCGGACTCGGATGTAGCCCTTGAGCTTTTCATCTACCTCCCTGTCACCGGTGTAAACCCTGAGCGGGCCGTTTTCGAGCTTCGACGGTGTCGCCACAACCGTTATGTTCTCCTTTGGAATACTCCTAAGGACTTCCGGAGAAAACTGCTGATTGCCCCTGCCGAAGAGGAAACCCAAGCCACCCACCACCGTGACGATTATCCTTGGGTTTCTCTCAACAAAGCGGAGCAGGTCTTTTTCGGTAGCGTCCCTCACGAGAAGCTTGGCTTTACCGTCCTTTACCTCAACAACATCGACCCCGAGGAGAGTTCCGCCTACCCCCAGCCCCTCCTTTATCCTCTTTATCGTCGAACCCGAACCAAGGAAGTAGACCCCATCGTTTTCGAGTATTTCCTCGGCGATTGCCTCAGCGATGGCCTCAAGCTCGTCCTTCTCGCTGATGGGAACCCTCTCCTTGCTCCCCTGGACAAGGGTTTCAACGACCGGGACGAGGGCCTTCCCGTAGGTTTTTGTCCTGACCTCGTCGTGCCTGTAGGCGTTTTCGTCTATGTCCCTAACCTCCCTCTCTTCAAGCCGGGCGTTTCCCCTCAGGAACTCAATCAGCACCCTTGCGGCGTCCTCGGGGGAGTACGCAAAAACCCCAGAGTACATCTTCACTCCTGTGGGAATGCCGAGAACTGGAATCTTTTCATCAACGGTTTCGATTATATCCCTGGCCGTTCCGTCGCCGCCGGCAAAGAGAAGGAGTTTTACCTTCCCGACCATTCTCATAGCGAGCTCCTTGGTGTCCTCGGAACTCGTGTCAGGTATTCGGAGGAAACCTACTTCTCTCCACTCGATTCTCCTGTGGGTCAAAACCTCAAAACGAAAATCAAATTCCCTGAGGTAGCTCTCACCGAGTGGACCTGGTCCAGTCAAGAAAGTTATTTCTCCAGCCTCGGGATAGTGGCTCAATTCCCTCAGAAAAAGCCTCACTAATCCAGGGGCGACCGGTTTTGCCCCTCTCCTGATGGCATCTTCAACGACTCCATCGGTACCCTTGAGGGCAACCCTACCCCCCATTCCTGCTATGGGGTTTACTATCAGGCCTATCACAATATCACCTCATATACTTCCTTGCGAAGACGGTCAAAAATACCGCCCACATGAACATGCCGAATAGGGCCTCGACCGACGCTATAACCCTTCCGACGCCTATCGGATGGTAGTCGCCGTAGCCGAGGGTTGTGGCGGTAACAACGCTGAAGTACTCGTAGTCGAGAAGGCTCATGCCCTTCGAAATTCCCTGAACGCTTTGAGTGGCAAGAAACAGGAGGGGAAATAGGACGTTGACTGCAAAGAGCCAGAGTATTATCGGCCTTTTCCAGTCGGTTCCGTACTTACAGGTCAAATCCGCGAAGATCCATTCGAAGATAACTTCAAAACGGTCCAGGAGCTTTTTTAACCCCCTTCGTCTTGTTCTGAGGCGCGCCTTCCTTCTCGCAACCATCTCGAGGTAATAGTAGCGGTCAGCCCTTTCGAAGTCTCCACTACGCTCCCAGCTTGTCCTTGCGAGGCGGTGGAATACCTCCTCAGCACCGGGGTTGTTGAATTTACAGTCTTCCAGTATCATGAAGCCCTCTACAGTCAGCTCCACGGGAAGACTCGGAAGAACTGTCATCATCCAGGTGGAATCAACGTGTATGTGGCTTTTCCTCATGATTAGGTTGCTGTGAATGAACGTGTGAACAAATTCAGGGTTTCGAAGGTGACTCCATCTCACCTCAACGTGGCCGAACACGTTTAGGTCCTCAAGGGTTAGGTTTCCAGAGAAACCCACTATCGACAGTCTCACCTGCCTCTTGAACCTTGGTGCAGTGTCAAAGGAAACGTCTCTGATAACGAGCGAGCGAGCCTTTACAGTTCTTCTACCTGCCTCAGAAACGTTAACGCCGTGTTCTTCAAGTATCTTCCTTAGAAGGGGATATCTGGTGTTTATCCCAATCCTCCTGACGTCACGGAGGTTGGATAGCTCCAGGAGCCCTCTAACACTTTTTTCACCGTAGCTTTCTTCCTCACTCGTCCCGGTGTACTGGGTGGAGTTTATCATGAGGTACTTGACGCTCGAATCCCTTATGGAGATGTTGCTCGAAAAATCTACGCGGAGAACGTTGAGACCAAAAACCGTGGAACCCTTAATGAGGAGGGTTTCCGCTTTGGACTGGAATATGATGAGCCTCTCAACGCTGGAATTGAGGAGTATAAGCCCTTTAAAGGTTGAATTTTCAATTACAAGGCTCTTAATTTGGGAGTTCTTGAAAACAAGGATCTTTTCACCTCGATGTTCCTTAATCGTCACGTCGTAGAGATAAACACCCTCAAAATAGGTTTGACCAGCCTTGAGCCTTTTGAGGAAGGTCTCCTCCTTCACCCTCTTTATTTCATCCCCCAAAATCTTCTCGCCTTCGTCGTAGGGGATGTGGAGGGGACAGTACGATGAACCTTCCACTGGCTTCAACCTGCATTTCCGACCGTTCTCGTAGATGTACTCGCACATGGCCCTCCCCGGTAAACTAGTTTCCCAAATAATTAAGGTTTTCTCCTGCTCTGGAGAGAACGCATGTAGAAGCGCCTTCCCCCGTATTCGAGTTCGATCAGCTTTCCGTCCCCGAGGAGTCTCTCCACCACGTTCCAGTCGGCTCCGGCTTTTCTCAGAAGCTCCCTCACAGCTTCTTCCCTCATCGGATGAACTGCCGTAATGCTCAGCAGATCCTCCTCGACGTTCCCGGTTGAGGCGAAGGCGTTTCCCTCGTAACCTATGAGGTACTCGACCCTCCCACCGAGCCTCTCCGAGAACAGCTGGTAGGCGAGGTGTATCGTCTCCTCCGAAGGGGGTTCCACCCACGGCTCGGCAGGAGGCCTGGTGGGAACTGCTATGTAGGCTTTCTCCGGTTTGAGCTCACCCAGGAAGTCGGCAATCTTTTCAAGCTCCCCGCCGTAATCAACGTTTACCAGCATGGTCTCGGTAACGAGCGTTCCTTTGAAGCCGTCCGCGAAGGCCAGCATGCCGTCGAGGATTTTCTCAAGAGAGAGGCTCTTGTGGGGCCTGTCAATCCTGCGCCAGAGGGGCTCGCTGACCGCGTCGAGCTTCAGGGAGACAAAGTCGAACTCAAACAGGTCTTCCCTGACGTCTTCCATCCAGATAAGCGAGGAGTTCGTGAGTATCGCCAGGGGTATTCCGAGGGTTTTCAGCATCTCAACCTCTCTGGACAGGTTCACGTCGAGCGTCGGTTCCCCATCGGGAACGAATGTGATGTAGTCTATCCTCTCCCCGGCAGCTTCGGTCTCCTCGACCTTCTTCGAAACCTCCTCAAAGATCAGTTCCGGCTCGTAGAACGCCCTCCTCTCAACCTCCATCTTTAACGTTCTGCCGATCTGGCAGTAAAGACAGGCGTAGGAGCAGACCTTGTCGGGTATGTTGTTTACCCCAAGACTCCTACCGAGTCTCCTCGACGGAACCGGACCGAAGGCTATCATATCACCACCGGAATTAGGTTAACCTAAAAGCGTATAAGGTTTGCCCAACCCGGACGGAAGGTTAAAATTGGAGCGGTACCAGATTAATCAGACGGAAAGCGAGGTGTTTCCATGCTGCTGGCTAAGCTCAAGAAAAAGACCCTGGGGCTCATCGATGAAGATTTCAGGCTCGTAGACTTCTCCTTCGGCCTGCCCTACACCTACGTGCTGATTGAGGGGAAGATGGGAAAAGCCCTCGGCGTTGCCATGACCCTCCCCGAGGAGATAGGGAGGTTCGACAACTCCATCGAGGAGCCCACGCTGGAGGCGTTCATTGAACGAGCCGACAGCCTCAACATCATCGAACGAACCATTGGTTTAGCCGCGATAAACGCGGTTTCGCAGTACTACATTGATCTGAGCAGTGCAAAGTGGATCGACGCCGTGGAACTTCTTGAGAAGGACATCGAGAAGGTAGCGGTCATCGGGAACATGCCGCCGATAGTCAGAAATCTTAGGGAGCGGGGCTTCAAGCCCTACGTCTTCGAGAGAAACCCGAAGCTCTGGGACAGGGAAACGCTGAGCGATTCCCTGGAGTACTGGCTCCTGCCGGAGGTTGAGGCGGTTATAGCGAGTGCCTCATGCATGCTCAACGGAACCCTTGACATGCTTCTCGAGAGGTCAAAGAACGCAAGGATTTTTCTCCTGACCGGTCCCACTGGACAGGTCCTCCCGGAGTTCCTCCAGGGCACCGGGGTAACCCACGTTGGAGCCATGAAGGTCACGGATGTTGAAAGGGCGATACTCCACCTGAAGCTCGGCCGCTTCAGGGGCTTCTCCGACGAGAGCAGAAAGTACGTTCTCGAAGTTTGAGGTTCCATCTCTTTTATCCCTACTGCATGGCCATTTTTGGACTTTGAAGTATCACTAACGTCACGAATCTTTTTAAACCAAACCGGCCTCCCGAAGGCCTCAAGGTGAGAAAATGAGCCAGAGGGTTGCCATCGCGGTGAGGAACGCATCGGTAGCAAACCGCTACCGCTACATCCCCAAGATGCCGGGGTGGTTCTACTCCTTCGTGCCCTTCAAGGTAGCCACCGGTGGAAGCTCCGTCCTGGTGAGCCTCTACCTCCTGGAACTCGGGGGAAATGCCTCAACCGTTGGAATTGCCTTTGCCCTTGCGAGTTTGGCTTCAATGCTCGGCGCACTGTTCTGGGGAAGGCTGAGTGACAAAACGCTGAGAAGAAAGCCGTTCATACTCCTTGGCTTTGCCAGCGTTCCGCTCTTCCTCACGGCGATGGCCTTTGTGAAGACTCCCGTCCAGCTCATCGCGGTGAACACGGTATACGCATTTTTCCTCGCCTCCACCCTATCGGTTCCCATAGCGCTTGTTTTAAGGAGCGTCAGGAAGCACAGCTGGGACCACGCCATTGGAAAGTTCAACGAGATAAGCGGCTGGGGGTGGGTTCTCGGACTGGTTCTCGGTTTCGGCCTGTCGGGGTTCCTGAGCATACCACAGCTGTTCATGGCATTCGCGGCCATCTCCATCCCCTCTGTCTTCATGGGGAAGCGGATGATACGGGAGGCTCCGATATACATCAACAGGCAAGCTATTAGAGCGTTCGGGAACTACGTCGTTGAAAAGGCCAGATACATGCCGTCCTTCATCTTGCACACCAACTTGGGCCTTCCCGATGGCTTAGGGAGGTTTTATACAGCTTTCCTGCTCTTCTGGATAGCGGCTGGACTCTACTTCCCCCAGATGCCGGTGCTCCTCACGAGTGATGGCTACACGAGGGAAGTCGTGTACCTGGCGCTCATAGCAAACTCCGCGGTCTCAGCGATGAACTACACCCGCGTTGGAGTCGAGATGGGAAGAGAAAAAGAAGGGGTCCTGAGAAAGGGACTGCTCCTCCGTGCCGGAGCCTTCGCTACGATAATTCTCGGAACCCTAATCGCTCCAGCACTGCTTCCACTGGCCTTTGCCTCCTACATCCTGGCGGGCTACTCCTGGGCTTTCATCGGGGTCTCTTCCACCGCAATAGTGAGTGAAAAGGCTGGAGAAAAGAAGAAGGGTAGCGCAATGGGAACCTACAACGTCGTGGGCTCAGCCGGATACATCACGGGCAGCGCCATAAGCGGGGCACTCATATCATCGGCGGGATTTGGTGCGGCGTTTGGCCTCGCGCTTGTCCTGATCGGGGGAAGCATCGCCCTGCTGAAAAAGTGAGAGGAGTCAGAACTTGAGAACCCTGGCAAGAACTATGAGCGGGTCCCAGACCGGGGCGAAGGGCGGCGCGTAGGCTAAGTCAGTGAAGAAGGCATCCTTCGTGGTGAAACCCGCGGTGAGCATTGCAGCAGCGGTGTCTATTCTGGGCAGTATCTCCGCGCCGACGGCCTGGACGCCGAGGAGTTTGTTGGTCTCGTTATCAACGACGCCCTTCAGCCATATCGGTCTTGAGCCTGGGTAGTAGTGCGGCCTAGTGCCTGCTTTTATGAAGGCCGTTCTGACATCGTAGCCCTCCCTTATCGCCTCGGTCTCTGTCAGACCAGTCTTGCCTATTTCCACGTCGAAGAATTTCGTTACGCTCGTTCCAAGAACCCCTGGGAAGTGAAGCTCTTTGCCCGCTATGTTGCTTCCGGCGACGTAGCCCATCTTGTTACCGGCCGGTGCGAGGGGAATCCAGACGCGCCTTCCGGTTATCAGGTGCCTCGTCTCAGCGACGTCTCCTGCCGCATAAACGTTCTCGACACTGGTTTCCATTTTCTCGTTCGTCCATATCGCGCCGGTCTCACCCATTCTAACGCCGAGCTCCCTGGCCAGCTCGACGTTGGGCCTTATGCCAGTCGAGAGGATAACGAGGTCGGCTTTGTACTCGCCGGCGTCGGTGATAACCCTCTCGACCCGTTCCTTACCCTCTATCCTCAGGACTATCTCCTGGGGGTGGAGGTTGATCCTCCGCCTCATCTCCTCCTCAAGGACATCGGTGACTTCCTTGTCAAAGGCCTTGGCCATGACCCTCTCGTTCCTCTCAATGAGGGTAACTTCCTTTCCCTGGGCGGAGAATGCTTCCGCCATCTCAACGCCGATATAGCCCCCACCTATTATGACGACGTTTTCAACGCTGTTTTTCTCCATGTAATCTCTTATCGCCACCGCATCAGGGGGCAGGTCGGCAGTAAAGACGCCGGGCAAATCAACACCCTCTACCGCGGGAACCCTCGGCGATGCACCGTTGGCGAAGACGAGGTAGTCCCACTCATAGGTGTGTTCCCCGTTTTCTTCGCGAACCCGCACGGTACCCTGACCGACCTCCACTACCTCCGCCCTTATGTGCAGGTCTATGCCGCGCTTCTTGATAAAGACCTCAGGCGGGTAATGCATCAGCTTTTCCTTCGGGGAGACACCCTCAACAACGTAGGGAACTCCACAGGGAGCGTGGCTGACCCACTCGGTAGCCTCGAAGACCTTGACGTCCCACTCTGGCTTTAGCCTCTTAACGCGCGATGCAGTACTCATTCCTGCAGCTCCACCACCTATGATAACCACTGTCTTCCTCATGAGCATCACCAGAAAAGGTTCAAAACCCAAGGTTAAAAAGATTGGTGGGACAGAAACGGGTTATTCTTTTCTGCCAAGGAAGTATTTCCTGCCCCTGACCTCCACCATGCGGTAGACCTCGCCTTCCCTGAGCTCCATGGGAGGTCTTCCGAGTTCGTAGGTCTCGTAGGTCTGCATGTCCATGAGCTGAACTTCGGTTGGAGTGATACTGGTCACCATCGCCTCGCTAATTTCTCCCTCGACAACGTCCATACCCTCACGCTTAATCGTCTTCCAATCGCGATGTTCGCTTTCAAGGGTGGCCAGGTTCCTCATACCCATGCCCTTGCCGTCAACTCGCTCGACCTCGTAGACGTTGCCGTGCCTGTCCGTCACCAGATCGCCCTTCTGGAACTTTGGAATCCTCACGCTAACGCTGGTGCGGTAAACTTCTCTGCTCGTCTGCCTGTCAACGCCGACCAGCTCGTAGGCCTCGCTTATCGTTCCTCCAAAGCGTTCCCTTATTGCCTGTGCAAGCTTCCTGGCGCTTGAGGTGGAGCCCATATAGAAGTCCAGACCTTCTTCCTTCTCTATCGTGTCCTGAATGAAGCCCATTCTGTCCCTGCGCATTATCTCGTCCACCTTATCCTCGACGAGCTTCCCAATCGCCTTCCTCTCCTCTTCGGTTAGTGGCCTGTCCTCGGCACGGACCTGGAGTATCGCCTCGAAGTAGCCGCCGAGAAACTTGGAACAGCGCGGACAGACGGTCTGGCGGACATAGACCGTGACTTTTTTGGCCTCATCATGGAGCTCACGCTGGAGCTCGTGGGTTTTGGCTTTTACCCGGACCTCGTAGGTGATTATGGCTGGGAAGTACTCTATGTGCCAGTCGATGGGCCGGAAGGCAACGAGGGCCTTTCCAACCGGAAGCTCCACCGTCTCTTCAAGTTCATCGAAGTGAACTATCTTGAACTCTCTTATCCTCTCGTCCAGTGAATCCCCAATGGTCTCCAGCAGGGCGTTATCTGCAACCTCGAATATCAGCTCCTCCAGCTCGTAGCTGTGGGGATCTACCCAGACGCCCCTCTTCTTATAGCTCCCGCAGTTCCCGCAAAGCTCGGTATTTATCTCTCCCTCTATAAGCAGGACGGGGTTTTCTTTTCGGTAGCAGATCTGACAGAGACCATCTATCAGCGGTCCTCCCTCGCTCTCGCTTATCCCGCAGCGGTAGCAGAACCTCATCTCTCTCACCGGTAAGTGGTGCGGGAAGGAAGCTTAAAAACCTAATCTCAGAGAAAGAGCTTCGCCATCTGAGCGTGGGGAACTCCCTGAATCCTGAGCACCCTCGCCTCATCAACGTAGCCGAGCTCTATTGCTTTTCCAACGCAACGCTCACCCGTAAGGTTGGCGATGGTTGCCTCTTCCAGCATGGCATCCAGAGCATCCTCGTCAACCAGCTCTCCCTTGTAAAAGCGCTCCTTTACTTCGAGCTTCAGCTCGCCTTCCCTGAAGGTTTTTCCGAGTAGCTCCTCATCGCAGGCAGCGAGGAGAACTTCACCCTGAACGCGGTAGATTTTAACGTATATCATTCAACCACCGAAGAAAAATGGAGTGAACGTTTAAAAGAATTGGGGAAAGAAGGAAATCATTCCCCAAGGGCCTCTTTGAGCAACTTGACTGCTCTGCTCTCTGCAACGTATGCATTTCTGAGGTGCGCTAAGATTCTGAAGTCTCCGAGGTGCATGAAGATGTTGCCTCCGGCCAGGTCAAGGGCTTTCTTGTAGTACTCGCCCGCAGTCTGATTGAACTGGAGCGCCTGCTGGAGGATAGTATCGTTAACGCCTTCCTGCAGGGCTTTCTGATAGAGCTCGTTGAACTCCTTCAGCTTGTTCTGGTACCAGCGCTGGTAGAGGTAGTTAAGCACGTTAAAGTCGGGCTGTATCTTTTTGAGTCCAAGCTCCACAGTCACTCTCAACGTAACGGGGGATGCGTACTGAACCTCGGCGAGTAGGTAGGTTGCCTTCTTGCCCCTGAAGAACCAGTACTTGAGTATGTGCTTGTTCTTCTGGAGTTGGCGGAGTTTGGCATTGGTTGGCAATGCAAGGAGTA
>JALSNG010000033.1 GCA_026987155.1 Thermococcus sp.
CAAGCCCCTTATCACCGAAGCTTGCCATCGTTCCAACGGCGCCGCTCATCTGGCCAACTAAGACTCTTTCCTTCAGCTCCTCTATTCTATCCAAGTGCCTCTGTATCTCATCAAGCCATATCGCGAACTTCATGCCATATGTTGTTGGAACCGCGTGCTGACCATGGGTTCTTCCTATGCAGACGGTGTACTTGTGCTCCCTGGCAAGGCTCTTGAGGATTGAGCGTATCTCCCTGAGGTCGTTCTTTACTATCTCAAGGCTCTCCTTTATGAGGATGGCGTTGGCTGTGTCTATTATGTCATTGGAGGTGGCGCCGAGGTGGACGTATTTGCCGTGCTCGCCGCAGACCTCGCTAAGGGCCTTGACGACGGCCATTATGTCGTGGTGGATTTCATCCTCTATCTCCTTGACACGCTCCACTTTGACCCACTTCGTGTTGGCCCTCTCGGAGATGACGCGGGCACTATCCTCAGGTATATTGCCAACCTTCGCGTGTGCCCTGGCCAGAGCCGCCTCCACATCGAGGAGTTTTTGAAGCTTGTTCTCCTCATCCCAGATGCGCCTCATTTCTTCGCTCCCGTAGCGGTAGTCAATCGGGTGAACGGCCATAACATCACCAAAAACATGACAATTAAGTTGGATTAAAGTTTTTCGCTTGACACCACTATGTCATGAAACGAGAGTCTCCCCTGGGAACAGCAAAAAGCAGAACCACGGGATACCGAAAAGTATTTAACTGAAACTCCACGATACGCTAACGACAAAACTTCCGGAGGTGCCAAAGATGGCAGAGGAGCATGTCGTCTACATCGGAAAGAAGCCGGTTATGAACTACGTTCTGGCCGTTATAACCCAGTTCAACGAGGGGGCCAAGGAGGTCAGCGTTAAGGCGCGTGGTAGGGCCATCAGCAGAGCAGTTGATGTAGCTGAGATCGTTAGGAACAGGTTCCTTCCAGAGGTCAGAGTCAAGGAGATAAGAATCGGCACCGAAGAACTTCCAACTGCCGACGGCAGGACCGCCAACACCTCGACCATCGAGATAATCCTTGAAAAGCCGTGAATTTGACCCCTTTCCTTTTCCTTAGGTTCCCTTATAGCTTCAACTCATTTCGAAGTTGTGGAAAGTTTTAATACGGGTGAGGTTTTATAGACTCCAGGTGAGACTTCTTGAGTTACGAGGCCATTGACATCCACGACGAAAGGGCAAAAGAACTCGCTCAGATTCTCATGAACGACAAGGCGATTGCAATCCTGCACTTAGTGGAAGAAACTCCCATGTCTATAAGCGAAATTGCAAAGGAACTCAATCTGCCAATATCAACGGTCTCATACCACATAGACAAGATGATGCGCGTGGGTCTCGTTGAAATAGCGGGCAAGAAGTATGGCAAGCGTCTGCAGGAAGTGAAACTCTACAGAGCGTCAAACAGACCAATCCTCCTCGTGCCGAGAAAGAGCATTCAGAAAGTCCACAAAAAGACGTTCTCATTTGAGAGGCTTCACGTCATCAGTCTTGGACTGGCAGGTGCTGTTTCACTGATCGTGTACAAAACATCATCCGCCGTTTTGAGAACCCCCCCTATAAAGGAGGTATCCAACATCACATATGCCGCTTCTTACACACCAAATGCAACTACCTCCTCACCTCCCCGACTGATGGTCATCACGAACACAAGCACCAGCAGTGCCTCTACAACGATGCCAAAGCCAACAGCGTCTCAGATTACAACCTCCCCGGTTCCATCCAACGGTGCAAGGGGGTTGGAACCGGTTTTACTGGCGATTTTAGCCTTCATAATAACGTTTGTCATCGCATACTACCTTCTGAAAAGAGGGAAATGAGGAAAGTTTTTTAAGGCTCTCCCCCTACCCCCGTTGACGAGGTGGTAAAATGACACCAAGGATGACCGTGGGACAAGTGGTTAAGAGAAAGGCAGTCATTGTAAAACCCAACGACAGCGTTCACAGGGTTGCGAGGGTTCTTTCAAGAAATAAGGTTGGAAGTGCAGTTGTTGTGACAGACGACGAAGTTGTTGGGATAATAACCGACAGGGATATACTTGACAAGGTCGTTGCGAAGGGACGCGATCCGAAGACCGTCAAGGTCTCCGAGATAATGACCAAAAACCCCGTAACCATCGAGGACGACTACGATATAAGTGATGCTATTGACAAGATGATGGACAAAGGCATAAGGAGGCTCCTCGTGACGAGACTTGGGAGACCGATAGGTTTCGTCACCGCGGCAGACCTATTAGCCGCGCTCAACACGTACAGCAGTGAGAGTGAAGAGGAGATCAGTGAGGAGACCGAGGTCTACGGAATCTGCGAGCTCTGCGGACAGTACGGACCCCTCTACAGGGTCTACATTGAAGGAGAGGAGAAGTGGATATGCGAGAGCTGCAAGGACAGCCTCAATCTCTGACCCCCTTCAGTTCTTTCATAACTTCGTCCATTACCTCAGCGAAGGCTCTGTTTCGGTTCTCGACGCTCAGCTTGTAGAGCTTTCCAAGAGGGCGGAACTTATCGGCCATCTTCCTGTGGACAACTGTCAGAAGGGGCTTTTCTGACCTCAGAACTTCCCCCACAACGCGGATGAACTCGTCGCTCTTGTACTCCATCGGGCCGATTTCGTCTACGACTATCAGGTCGGCCTCAACAAGGGCGCGCCTTATAGCAGACACGCCGATGCGGTTTATCTCATCGACGTGAACAACGTATTTCCCGAATGGGACTCCTGGGAGATGCGAGGTTCCCCTAACGCTGGCCAGGATTCCTTCCTCTCCGGTATCGAGGGCAGTGATCTTAAATCCCACGCGCCTTCCTCCCCTCCGCACTTCTCTCGTGATCATCCCGCCGACGAGGTAGCCCCAGCGATCGACTTCTTTAGCCACTCTCTCGACGAGCGTCGTCTTTCCAACTCCCGCCGGACCGGTCACGAATATTCTCAGCGTCATTTCAACCACCGAAGGAGATTTAAGCTCCTCCCTTAAACCCTTTGGGGTGGTGGCTGTGGAGGTAAGATACAGGCCAGAGGAACTCACGAAGCTTCCGAGGAGCGTGAGGTATGAGAAGGGAAAGGTCATCATGATCGACCAGACCCTTTTGCCGGGAGAGTTCAAGACGATAGAGCTGACGACCGTTGACCAAGTCGCGGAAGCGATAGTCACGATGAAAGTCCGCGGTGCCCCGGCGATAGGGGCTTCAGCGGCTTTCGGCCTGGCCCTCTACGCGGACACGACGAAGGCCAAAACCAAGGACGAGTTTATGGACGGCTTTTACAGTGCCTACGAGGGGCTGAAGAACACGAGGCCGACGGCTGTAAACCTCTTCTGGGCGCTCAACAGGATTAAGAGGCTCGTGGAGGAAAACCTCGAGAGCCCGCTCGACGAGATTAAGAGGCTTATCGTCGCGGAGGCGCAGAAGATAGCGGACGAAGACGTTGAGGCCAACCTCAGGATGGGGCACTACGGAGCCGAAGTCCTGCCCGAGGGTAACGTTCTCACCCACTGCAATGCTGGGAGCTTGGCGACCGTCCAGCTCGGAACCGTTGGTGCTGTCCTCAGGGTAATGCACCGCAATGGAACGCTGAAACTCCTCTGGGTGGATGAGACGAGGCCCGTCCTCCAGGGCGCGAGGCTTTCCGCGTGGGAGTACCACTACGACGGCATTCCGCTGAAGCTGATAACCGACAACATGGCCGGCTTTGTGATGGCTCAGGGCAAAGTCGATGCGATAATAGTCGGTGCCGACAGGATAGTGGCCAACGGCGACTTCGCCAACAAGATAGGAACCTACACCTTGGCTGTCCTAGCAAAGGAGCACGGAATACCGTTCTTCACGGTCGCGCCGCTGTCAACGATTGACATGAGCCTCAAGAGCGGGAAAGAGATACCCATAGAGGAAAGGAAACCTGAGGAAGTTCTCACCTGCGGCGGCTGTAAGATTGCTCCAGATGTGGACGTCTACAACCCGGCCTTCGACGTCACGCCCCACAAGTATCTCACCGGGATAATAACCGACAGGGGCGTCGTTTATCCACCATTCGAGAGGAATTTGAAGAGGCTTTTCAAGGAAGAACCGTAAAGCCTTCCTTTTCCGCGGTGTTTTTCAATTTTCATCGAATGTAACGAAAACTG
>JALSNG010000034.1 GCA_026987155.1 Thermococcus sp.
CCGCTGGGCTTCTTCGAGGCTAGGGAGTTTCTGCCGAGGTATTCGGTTGAAGACTTTGTAAAAGCCTACGGGATCCTCGGGGGAACGCCGGCCTACCTGCTGGAATTCGACGACTCCAAAGGCATTGAGGGGAACCTGAGAAACTATTTCCGCCCCGATTCATTCCTCTACAGCGATTCCCGCTTCGTCCTCAGGGAGGAGCTTGAAGAACCAAGAAACTACTTCGCCATAATGGAGGCGGTGGCAAGGGGGAAGACAACACTCGGCGAGATAATGAATGAAACCGGGCTTGAGCGGGGAACCGTCGGGAAATACCTGAGCGTTCTCATCTACTTGAGCTTTGTGAGGAGAGAAATCCCAGTCACTGAAAGCAGGAAGAGCAGGAGGGGCCGTTATCACATAGCCGACCCCTACTTTGCCTTCTGGTTTCGCTACGTTCACCCAAACGAGGATTTGATAGAGACCGGGCAGGGTGACGTTCTCGTTGATATCGTAATGGAAGACCTGAATGAATATCTGGGATGGGTCTTTGAGGACGTTTCCAAGCAGTTTTTGATAAGGCTGAACAGGGCTCAGAAACTACCCTTCCGCTTCACCAAAATCGGCCGCTGGTGGCGCAAGGGCGAGGAGGTTGACTTGGTGGCCCTGAATGAGAGCGAAAAAAAGGCTCTGTTTGTGGAAGTGAAGTGGAAAGAGCTAAGCGAGAAAGATGCGAGGGGAGTTTTGAGAGACTTGGAAAGGAAGGCTGAGCTTGTTGGGCTTGAGGGCTGGGAGAGGAGCTATGGGATCGTTGCTAAGGGAGTGGAGGGCAAGGAGGAGTTGAGAGCAGGGGGCTGGTGGGTTTGGGACTTGGAGGATTTCGAAAGGCTTATCTCTTCTGAAATCCAAATTCAGAGGGAGGCATGACAATGGTGCTCACACGGAAGAAAACAGGAATAGTAGTGGTGGAAGAAAAAAAGAGATTCAGAACGGTACAGAGGAAGGAACAGGTAGATGTGTACACGGCACCCACAGGACGTAACAGCACAGTATTTGCCAAAATTGCCCAGATCGCCGCAGGATTGCCCGACCTGCACCCAACACACACTGGGCCAGCGATAGAACGCGCTTTATATCTGAGAGGGAAACACCAACAGAGGTAGGATACGATTTTCTGATAGGCCTGTTCACTGGGTTAGCAAGAGATGGCGTCGGCGGCGCACACACAAATCACGTAGAGTTCCGCTTCCACAACATACTCAAGGAAATCGGTGAAGAAGTCGGAGAAATCCGCGGCCTGGATGAAATAAGACCCTTAAAAGACGTAACCACCCACAAACCTGCCAAAGGTGTAAAGGTACCACGGTTCCGTGAATTCCTGCAGAAGCACAGAGAGAAGGTAATCGAAGAGACGACAGATGCCATCTACACAGCCTACAAAATGAGGGGAAAGCTCATCGATAAGGAGAAAATCAGAAAGGCCGTTGAGAATGCTATTGAGATTTCGGACAAACTTGCGCACAACATATTCGATAACCGAGCAGATCCGTATTGGATCGCTGTTAATCACTACAACAACTTGTATAATCAACCGCCGCCAGTCCAGCTGACTGGGATATTTGACGGACTTCTCCGAGTACCGCGGGAGAAAGTGCTTGAAACAATAGGAGATCACATAATCGAACTGAAGAAGGTATTCCCAAACGTCGTAAAACCAGAGGAAGTTTATGGTGACCTATGGTATGAATTCCTCAAGAAGAAGGGAATCGATCCGAAAATACTGGAGCCGATCGGGGAGAAACCAAAATCCTCTGAGGAGAAGATTTCCACCTTTACCGAGCTTCTCGCCATAGCTAAAGCCCTCAAATACGCGGGATTCTCAAGCGAAGCGATGAAGAGAGCGGAGAGGGACTTACTTAACAGGCTCGACCGGCTTCTCGAAAACCCTGAGGAAAACGCCATCGAGATAGCCTATACGGTTAAGCTCCTTAGGCTCGTTCAGCGGGGTGAGATAGAGAAAATAAGGGAATTCGCTAGGTGATGTTGTAAAGGAACTCCGGAACCTCCGAGCCCTTCAGAACCCTAACGTTCCTTGGATAGCGTCTCCTTTTCTCCCCAGACTTAACCTCCACCTTCAGCCCACCGGCTATCGCGTCTATCTCATAGGAATTCCGATAGTAGTAAACCTCGCCGAACTTCCGGTAGAGGTGCTCCTGGACGAGCCACTCGTAGAGGACTGGTCTACCAACCCTTCTCCGAGTCCAGAGTTCCATAGCTTTAATTATCAGCGGATCGCGCAGGACGAGCTTCCTCTCCTTCCTTGGATATACCTTCCCGTCTCCGCCGAGGTAGGGAATCTGGAGCAAAACGTGAAGCGCCTCGAATAGCTCAACGTAGTCCCTGGACGTGTGGGGTGATATTCCCAGGGCTCTAGCTATGGAACTGAAGGAAACCGGCGATGGAGCTTTGTCGAGTATTGAGCCCATTACATCCCTCGCCAGATCCGTTGAGCGATCCAAAGCTTTTATGTCCGCCCTCAGAAAGCCAACGAGTTCTTCCACCTTTAAAGTCCCGTTGAGATACGCCAGATAGCCACCGGTACCGAGGTAATCCTCAAAGACCTCCTCCGCCTTGGAGGGGAAAAAGTCCTCATAGAAGAGACCATAGTAATCACGGAAGCTCAGGGGCATGACCTCAACAGTTTTTCCATAACCCTTCCTCCCGCCGAAGGTTTCGAAGTGCCTTCCAATGGTCAGGGAAATCGAACCCGTGACGGTAACAACGTCGTTGCTCAGTTCGCCCCGGTCGATGAGGAACTTTAACGCCCTCCACCAGTCTGAGACGAGACTTACTTCATCGAGGAATATAAAGGCGCCCCTAAGCCCTTTCCTCCGCTTCAGCTTGATGTACTCGTTGAGTACCTCCAAGAGTTCTTCATAATCCTCCAGAACGTCGCAGCTGAAGTAAAAGACCTGATAGGGGCTCTCAACCCTCTGAAGGAGCTCCCTGATTAGGAGTTTCACGCCGAGGGTTTTCCCGACACGCCTTGGACCGACGACGAAGTTGAGGGAGAAGGGCTTCAGGGACAGTTCATCGAGCCACTTGGGTTTGATACGATACGTGAGCTTCTCAAAAAGCTCCCAGTCCCTGTCGGGTTCGCTGAACCACCACGGGTTTTGAAGTTCCATCATGTGCAGTAATAGTGCAAGGGGATTTAAAAAGATTTTGCACTCCCACTGCAAGCTCTTTTTAAATTCCTTTGCAGTGAGGATGCAATCTATTTAAAGACCCCAATCGCATCAACGCCATCAAAGTCGGAATCTCTTTGGCGAGCTTCCTAAAAGAGACGTAAACTGCTTCGTTGATTGAAATCTGAGAGATAACAGCTCGTCTTCTGAAGTCAGTACGTTTCTCGCTCTTGGAGTTAAAGATGTCGTGAAAAGAAAGTTGTAGATGATGTTGGCATCAATGTATGTCCTCAAAGCCCTTTAGCTGGAGCGTAGGTGTCGAGCTCCTCAACGGAGGCCTCTCCGAGTATTCCCATGTAGCCCTCAACGGGACGTTTCTTACGTTTTTTCTTTGATTTTAATTCAAGGTAGATTCGAAGGGCTTCAAGCTCAAGCTCTCTTTCAATCACCCGTCTGGTCTCCTCACTAATCTTTCCTGGTAGTTCCACGCGAAAGGTAACTTCTTCCATGCTCTCACCGCTCTTAGTTTGGATTCATCAGATATAACCCTGTCCCCTCATCACCTTCCACACTAACAGAGGGAAGACAAGCGTTGCATCGGCCCATATCTCGACGTAATCAGCTTTTGCCCGTATCTTGCCCCAGCTGACACCTTCGCTCGGAGGTGCACCGCTCAGTGAGCCGTCCCAGGGGATTGCCGTCGTCACGTAAATCGCGTAGTCGGTTCCACCCCTGAAGAGGTTGGCGTTGATTATCGCGTGCTTGGGTAGAGACCCTCCAAGGATTATAGAGGCGGTTTCCTTCGCTGTGACAGCTAAATTGTTGAGCTTCACGATGTCGTTGGCAATATCAATGATCAGCCCCCTGTCACCGCGCTCCTCCTTGAAGAAGTAGAGCATGTCCCCTATCGAGCCATCGGTTATGGCCGGACAAAAGATAGGGATTTCTCTTTTATAGGCCCAGTAAATCACGCTCTTCTCCTTCTCCTCCCCGAGCTTCTCGTCCATGAAACGGCCCATCTCGTGGATAAACTCGCTCGCCGTCATCGGCTTCTCTCGCTCCTTTTCCATTTCAAGAATCCTCTCGAAGAAGGGAATCATGTACTTCTCGAATTCGATGTAGCGGTCGTTGGGCACGAAGATGTTGCCTATCCTGTTTATGCCCTTCTCGCGCATCAGAGCATCGTTGACGTACCAGTCGCCGAGGATGAACGGCTTTAGGGCCTTTATGAAGTCCTCTTCTATTCCGCCGGCGGTAGTTACAATGACGTCAACCTTGCCTTCCTTCACGAGCCACGCGATTATCTCCCTCAACCCGGAGGAGATTATGTTTGATGTGTAGCCGAGGAAGACCCTGACCTCTTCCCCCTTAGCGCGCTTCTCTTCCACTTTCTTCCATATTTTTATCGCCTTTCCGAGGTGCGTCGCCTGAAAGCCTATTCTCTCGTAATAATCCAGAACCTCTTCAAGGCTTGAAACCACATCCAACCAGGGCCCCTCGACTGGAAGGCCCTCTACCTCTTCGCTCTCCTTTAGCACTATGTCCTTTGGCTCGGTCATGGGGAACAATTGGAAAGGGGGTGTTTAAAGTTTTCTAACACCTTCCCCTCATGACATCCCCGATTAGACGCGTTGTAGCCGCTATTGGGAAAACTCTCCTTGGGGCCTTTCTGAGGAGCCACTCTTCAATCTTATGGGCGGCCGCTTTGCCACCACGTATCGCGGTTCCTATGTTCCTCGGGGCAACAACGTCGCCCGCAAAGAATATCCCCACATCCTGCAGGATTTTTTCACTGGCACACATAACTTCCCTTATCGGACTCGTTGGAAGCTGTCCTATGGCATAGGCGATTACATCGGCGTCGATAATGAACCGCTCATCGGTTGTGAGAACGCTTCCCTCAACTATTTTAGTCTTGGCGAACTCCACGGCTTCCACCCTCTCATCGCCGAGAATCCTGACTGGAGTGGCGTACTCGATGAACTCCACCCCTTCCTGGATGTACTTTCTGATCTCGTTCTTTGCATAACTGTGTTCAATGGATCTTCTGTAAGCCATTGTTACCTTTTCGGCACCCAAAAGTTTCGCCTCAAGGACTACGTCAACGGCGGTGTAACCCGCGCCTATCACGAGAACGTGTTTCCCTTTGAGGTCCGGAACCTTGTGCCAGCTTCTGTATCCGAGCCTGGCGAGTTTTATGTCGTGGAGAAGGCGCAGTGCATCGTAAACGCCGGGCAGTTCCACTCCAGGAACCTTCAGTTTTCTTGGCCTCCATGCTCCCGTTGCTATCAGAATGGCATCAAACTCTCCCAAGAGGCGTTCTATGGAGACAAAATGTTCCGCCCACTCATCCCCCAATTCTTTGGGTGAATCATAGATGACCTTGGTTCTGAAGTGAAAGTTCACCCCCAGCTCCTCAAGGGCCCTCACACCGGCCCTCACACTACTTATGGGAATCCTTGCTTCTGGGATCGCAAAGGCAACCATTCCCCCACCTTCGGGCATTTTATCGTAAACGTGAACCTCGTAACCCTTGCACGCAAGGTGACCTGCCGCAGCCAAACCCGCCGGCCCCGCCCCAACCACGGCCACTCTAAAGGGTTTTCCACTCTCCCTATCCCTGCATACGTAAAACCTCACCCAATCACCTCCAAAATTTTCGAGAAACCCCAGTTTTTGTCGAATAGTTCTCGGTTTATTAGTCTTTCCCGAGGTGATTTGTCAGAAATTCAAGAGGAAAGCATGTATCACCTGGAGAGATATCAAAATGACAAACGCTAACTTTTAATTGGCCACTTCATATCAACCCACATGGCGGGAGATGTATCCGGAAAAAGGGTGCTGGTAACTGCATCCTCGCGGGGCATTGGGTTTAACATCGCAAGGGAGCTCTTAATTAGGGGTGCAAGAGTAACCATAAATTCTCGAAACCCGGAGAACCTATCAAGGGCCCTGGAGAAGCTTGAGAGGTATGGTGTGGCTCACGGGGTAAGGGGGGACCTAAGAAAAAGAGAGGATCTGGAAAAACTCCTCTCAACTTCCTGGAAGCTGATGAATGGAATAGATGCCCTGGTGTGGAACGCTCCAAACGTCTCCTGCGAACCATGCTTTCTCCATGAGGCTAATTACGATGACTGGGTTGAAGCGGCCCTCATTCACTCCGTTGCCCCAGGTTACCTGAGCTCCCTTCTCGTTGAACGGTGGCTCAGGGAGAGAACGAATGGAACAATCATTTACCTAAGCTCCGCCTCAGTAAAGGAACCCATGCCTCCTTTGGTCTTGGCTGACGTCTCAAGGGCGGGTCTAATCCAGCTTGCAAAGGGTCTCTCCCGGAACTACGGGAAAAAGGGAATACGCGCGTATGCAGTTCTCCTTGGTAGCTTTGACACACCGGGGGCCAGAAAAAACCTTTTGGAAGTTTCCAGGATAAAAGGAGAGCCCTTTGGTGAGACCTGGAAAAGAGAGGTCCTAAACAGAACTCCCCTCCATCGAACCGGAAAATGGGAGGAGCTGGGTTCTCTGCTGACCTTCCTTCTAAGCAGAGACGCAGAGTACCTGCTTGGTTCTACCCTACTCATGGATGGTGCAATGACGAGGGCAGTGATGCTCTGAGGAGGAATCACTTCACCCTGAACCTCAGCAGTGCCGCCAGTCCACCGAGGGCCTTCAGCTTGTCGCCACCCTCGTGCTCCGAGCTTACAACAACGACCTCGCCCCGCGAATACCTCACCGCGTCCATGAGCTCCTCTATCTTCTCCCTACGCTCCCCTTTCAAGAGCTCGTCCAAAACGAGTAGCGTCTCAACAGCCCCGTAGTTGACAGCTTCCTCAACTTCCCTCAGACCGTAGGCAACTAAACCGTTGTTTTTAGCTATATTCTCAAGCACCTTCTCGACGAGCTGAACCTCCTTGGCAACGCGGTTCTCGTGGTAGACTTTATCGACTGTTCCGCGCCTTATGACCTCGTAGATGCCTGTCCTCCCGGTTACGCTCGTGTCCTCGATTACCACCTTCTTGGCCAGCTCCGGGTAGTTCTCGCGCAGGAACTTGTGGAAGTCCTCCTTGACGAAGCCGGGGCCGGCAACTATCGCCTTCTCTATGCCCTCCCTGCTCATTATCTCCTCCATGCTCTTTGCCACATCGTGGAAGAACTTCTTCTCCTCGCTCTCGCGGTTGGTGTTGTAGCGCTTCCCCCCGAGGTTGTAGCGTATGCCCTTCAGTATTTCCACTCCATACTCCCTGATTATCGCCATGTCCGCTTCGCCGTCGTCTATGACGACTATCATGACCCTTGCCCTCTTTGACGCCTCAACGGCCTCCTTAAGGCGCTCTATGTGGTGCTCCTTCCAGCGGGGCTTCTGGATGGTAACGACCGTGCCTTCCTCTATCGCTATAGTGTGGTACTTGCCGAGCGGAACGTCGTCCCTGCTGGCATAGACTATCGGCCCGGTAACGCGGACCTGGTTCGCAAAGCGGTGGAAGTTTATCTTCTCCGCCTTAACGCCGAGAAAGACCGGGATAACCTCGACCTTCTCCGCTCTCAGGGAATCGCTCCTCTGGCTCTGCTTCCTGAGCGTTTTGGCATAAACGGTATCGCCAGGGTCTATGATGTGGTACAGGTGCCAGAGGTCGTCGAGCGTTTCAGCTTTAACCTTGATCTTGCCCTCCTTGACGTCCTGGTGGATTATCTGCACTCTCCCACCCCCACCAGTTGCTCCAGTCTAACACCGTCTCTCTTGGCGTTCTCAAGTTCATTGAGCAACAGTTGAAGTTCCGACAGGCTAACCTCAAAATAACCATCAAAGTTCTTAGTCTTTGAATCCTCAACAGCTGGCATGGAATTCTCCGATCCCATTCTTTCTCCCTGCGACTTTTACAAAAGACGCAAATAAAAGTTTTGGGAAAACTAAATCAGCTCCCTCTCGGTCTTTGTAAGCCTCACCGCACCGCTCTCGGTTATTAAAACGGTGTCCTCTATCCTAACTCCCCCGAACTTGGGGATGTAGATGCCGGGCTCGATGGTTATGATCATTCCAGGCCTGAGTTCCGTCTCATCGAACTGGCTCACCCCTGGCCACTCGTGAATCTCCAGGCCAACACCGTGGCCAGTGGAGTGTATGAAGTAGTCGCCGTAGCCGTACTCCGCTATGACGTCCCTGACGATGGTGTCCAGCTCTTTGGCGGTTATTCCAGGTTTTGCCGCTTCAACGCCTTTCCTCTGGGCCTCAAGGACGGCGTAGTAGATGTCTTTCTGCTTCTCGTTTGGAGAGCCGACGACTATCGTTCTCGTCGTGTCGGAGTTATAGTGCCTGTAAAGAGCTCCCTCGTCGATGACGACTAAATCTCCCCTCTCTATCCTCTTGTCGCTGGCCAGGCCGTGTGGCAGGGCCGCCCTCCAGCCGCTGGCTATTATCGTGTCGAAGGCGGGCTTTTCCGCCCCGTTCATCTTCATGACGTACTCCATCTTCGCCGCTATCTCCCTCTCGCGCTTGCCCTCGCTTATCTCCTCAAGGGCGGCCATCATCGCCATGTCTGCTATCCCACAGGCGGCCTTTATGAGCTCGATTTCCTCGGGAGTCTTGATGATCCTGAGCTCTTTGATGACCTCATCGACCGGGACAAAATCCCTCACCCCGAGCTTCTCCTCGAGTGTCCGGAGGGTTGAGAAGCTCGTTCTGCCCTCTATACCAAGCTTCTTCAGTTTGAAGGAGGAAAGCCTTTCATAAAGCTCCTTCCCGGTTTTAAACTTCTCTACGGGAACCTTTGAGGTATCCTTTGCCTCCTCGTACTCAAGCTCGGGGACGATGAAGAGGGCATCATCAGCGGTAACAAAGAGGTAGCCGCCGAGAACCGGCGATGAATTGGTGAAGTAGAAGAGGTTTTCCTTTCCTGTTATTAAAATGGCGTCGAGCTCTTCCTTAACGATAAAGTCCTGGAGATTTCCAATCCTCATCTTGCAACCACCCGCTCCCTGTAACGGGGAACACAATAAAATCCTTTCGGGAGGTATGCTCTCGGAAGGAATATAAACCCCAAGGGAAAATTCACCTGGGGATCGGAGTGACGGTTTATCTCTTTGACTTCGATGGAACCCTCGTGGACAGCACACAGGCCGTTGAAAAAGCCCTTCAGATAGCCATTGAGAAGACCATGCCCGCTGTAATAGAGAGCGACCTTTACGAGGAATACTACAAAGCACTCTTCCTTTTCATCAAGGGCAAGCTCACCTACCAGTACCTCGGGGTCATTCATGAACTCGTTGCCCAGGGCACCATTCACGAGTACTACAAGCTCATGCCCAAATACATCAAAGACTTCCCCCACTCCCGTAACGTCATTCGGACTCTGAGAAAACGCGGCAGGTATGTGATAAGCTTTTCGGGTGAGCACACCTATCCCGGCGGCAAGGTTATTTTCATGAAGCGGACCGGCTGGTACGAGGAATTCGACGAAGTCATTACGTTCAAGGGAACCAAGGACATGCTTCAGAAGTTTGAGACACTTAGAGGACTCTACCCAGATGACCCCTTTGTGTGGGTTGACGACAGTCCGAGCCGCTTTACCTACGTCCTCGATGAAAACACTCTTCTCATTCAAAAGGCCTCCCCGTACAAGAGCGACGTTGCCCTTCTCTTTGAGAGACAAAACTTCATGAAGATAAAATCCCTCAGGGAAATCCTGGAGATAGATGAAGGGTTGGAGGGTCTTCTCAAAGGAGACAGCAAGGAAACAACAATTAAGTAGCCACTAGGGCAGATAGCCATTCCCGTCATCCCACAACCGGTTGGGGCCGTGGAGAAATCCTTTAAACCCTGCAGACTTTTCCTTCATTGGTGGAAGAATGGAGTTCGTTGAAGTGAATGAGGGAATTGCGAAGATACTCGTTCCGAGGGCAGAGAGGATATACGATGCTCCCGTCTTTTACAACCCCGTGATGGCATTAAACCGGGATGTAAGCGTTCTCGTCGCAAGGGTTTTGAAACCAAAAAAAGTCCTTGATGCGCTCTCGGCTACCGGAGTCAGGGGTATCAGGTATGCCCTTGAAACTCCCGCTGGGGATATCTGGCTCAACGATATAAGCGGGGAAGCCTTCAACTTAATTCTGAGAAACCTCCGCTTGAACTTTGGCAATGCCGAGAGGGAAGTCGGGAATGGAAGGGCAGTCCTTGAGGGGGAGAAACGGATCGTCATCAACCTCGGGGATGCTAACAGACTTATGGCTGAGAAGTTCAGATACTTCGATTTAGTTGATTTAGATCCTTTTGGTTCACCCGTTGAGTTTCTCGATACGGCTTTGAGAAGCGTCAAACGGCGGGGGGTTTTGGCCGCTACTGCCACCGATACTGGTGTCCTCTGTGGAGCCTACAGAAACGCCTGCCTCAGGAAATATCTCGCGGAACCGATAAGGGGCGAGCTCTGTCACGAGGCTGGCCTCAGGATTCTCATCGGGACCGTTGTCAGGTACGCCGCCAAGTACGACCTCGGTGTGGACGTTCTTCTCGCGTATTACCGCGACCACTACTTCAGAGTCTTCTTGAGACTCAAGAGTGGCGCGAGAAAGGCCGACAGGAGCCTTTCCCGACTCGGTTATCTCTGGCAGGAGGGGAACGGAAGGTTCCACTACAAGAGGACTTTCCTCCCGGAGAGAACTGGGGCGGCTGGACCCATGTGGCTCGGACCCCTTAAGGACGGGAACTTCTTTGAATCCCTGTGGAATGAACTCAAGGCATTTCAACCGGCCCACAGGAAGACTCGACCCTTCCTTGAACTACTTGCCAAAGAGCTGGACGTTCCCTTCTTTTATGACACCCATGGGCTCGCGAGGAGGAACGGTCTTGAAGTCAAGAAGGTCTCGACGATAATCGAACGACTAAATGGGCGCGGCTACTCCGCAAGCAGAACTCACTTTTCACCAACCGCAATAAAGACAGACGCCCCTTTTGAAGTCGTTCTCGAATCCCTCAAAGAAAAATCATGAATTAAGAAAGGAAAAGCTCACTGCTGCGGGCAGACGTCCTGCTCCTTTGGAGGCTCCGGGTTGAGACCCTTCCTCTGACGTATCTGCCTGATGATGTTCACAGCGAGCTCCCCTGGAACGCGCTTGAAGCCCGCGTGCTCGGTGCTCCAGAGGGCCCTTCCACTGGTTGCTCCTCGGATTGCCCCTGCAAACCCAAACATCTCCGCGACCGGGGCTTCTGCTATGATGATCATGACCTCTCCTTCCTGCCTCATGTCGATTAGCTGTCCGCGCCTCTGGTTGATCTCCCTGCTGACGGCACCCATGTACTCGTAGGGTACGTTGATGATGACCTTCTGGTACGGCTCATAGAGAACAGGGTTGGCCTTCATCATGGCGCACTGGATGGCGCCTCTGATAGCCGGGTAGATCTGGGCCGGGCCGCGGTGCACGTTGTCCTCGTGGATCTTAGCATCGTGCAGGCGAACCATAACTTTCATGACGGGCTCTCTCGCCAAGGGGCCCTCGTCCATGGCCTGGTGGAATCCGTCGACGAGTAAATCCATAACCTCGTTGAGGTACTGGATACCCTTGGTGTTGTCGAGGAACAGGTTGCCCTGGTAAATGTCGACGATGCCCTTGGCAACCTCATAGTCCATGCCGAGCTCTGCCAATTTCTTGGCGACCTCCTTCGGGTTCTTGGGCCTGCCCTCTGGGATGAGGCCTTCGCGGATGGCCTGGTATATCTCGTCCGGAAGCGGCTCCACTGTGATGTAGAACCTGTTGTGCTTGTTCGGACTCTTTCCTTCGACTATCGGGCTCATCTTGGTGACGCTTTCGCGGTAGACAACGATCGGCGGGGAAACATCAACGTCGAGCTTCCAGTCCTCCTTGAGCTTGACGAGCTTGACCTCAAGGTGGAGCTCGCCCATACCGCTGAGGAGGTGTTGGCCGGTCTCCTCATCGATCTTAACATGAAGGGTTGGATCCTCCTTGGCGAGCTGGCGGAGAGCTTCGATGAGCTTCGGAAGGTCCTTAACGTTCTTGGCCTCTATAGCAACTGTAACGACCGGCTCGCTGGTGTAGTGAAGGGCCTCGAACGGCTCGATCTGGTCCTGGGCGACGGTCTCACCTGCCATTGCATCACGCAGTCCGGTTACAGCAACTATGTTGCCGGCGGGAACGGCTTCCATGTTTATCCTTTCCGGACCCATGTAGATACCGACCTGCTGAACCCTCGCTTTCCTCTTTGCGCTTATGAGATAGACCTCCTGACCCGTCTTAACCGTACCGCTCCAGACACGGCCGGTGGCGACTTCTCCAGCGTGCTTGTCGAGGATAATCTTGGTAACTACCATCACCATCTTGCCCTTGGGGTCACATCGGAGCATAGCCTGGCCGACCTCGCTGTCAACATCTCCCCTCCAGAGGTGCGGAATCCTGTACTTCTGGGCCTCGAGCGGGTTTGGTAGGTGCTTGACGACCATATCGAGGACGACGACGTGAAGCGGGGCCTTCTTCCTGAGGGTCTTCAAATCACCGCTGTTGGTGAGCTCGACGATGTCCTTGAATGAAACGCCGGTCTTCTTCATGTAGGGAACGCTGAGGGCCCAATTGTAGTAAGCTGAACCGAAGGCGACGCTACCGTCTTCAACTTTGACCATCCACTGGCTCTTAAACTCGTCCGGGGCGTACTTCTTGATGAGCCTGTTGACGTCGGTGATTATCTTAGCGAAGCGGTTTAAGATGTCGTTCGGGCCGAGCTTGAGCTCCTTGATTAGTCTGTCAACCTTGTTGATGAAGAGAACGGGCTTGACGTACTCGCGAAGAGCCTGTCTCAAAACCGTTTCGGTCTGGGGCATTACCCCCTCAACGGCGTCGACAACTATAATCGCACCATCTATGGCCCTCATTGCCCTCGTAACGTCACCGCCGAAGTCAACGTGACCAGGAGTATCAATCAGGTTGATGAGGTAGTCCTGGCCCTCGTAGTTGTGAACCATCGAGACGTTGGCAGCGTTGATGGTGATTCCCCTCGCCTGCTCCTGCTCATCGAAATCCAAAACGAGTTGCTTTCCAGCCAATTCCTCGCTAATCATTCCTGCTCCAGCCAAGAGATTGTCGCTCAGCGTCGTCTTACCGTGGTCGATGTGAGCGGCAATACCCATGTTCCTGATCCTCTCGGGCTGGGTCATGAGCTCTTTAATCTTCGCAATCATCTCTTCTCTTCTTCCCATTTACACCACCATCCTTGAATGAGCTTGTCGGCTTAACTTAAAAAGTCCGGTTATAAAGCTTTTCCCGATCGGGTTGGAGTCAGCCCTACGTCCCCGGGATGCTTAGATTTTTGGAGATAAAACTCCTAACTTCCCCAACTACATCCTTCCTCGCGTAGACACTCCAGTGCCAGTTGCTTTCCTTTGCATCGACGAGAGCCCTGACGAGCGGTGAGACCTCGCTCAGCCTCCTTACTTCGCCGTTGTATTCAACGAAAGCGTTCCGCTCTTCAAAGCGGGGTTTCGGCGGGTGGTCGAGTATCGCCAGGTGGCCAAAGTGAGAGTCAAGCCCCTCCTTCAGCTCATTTAAGAGGCCTTCCTCCAGCTCATCCCCACTCCAGACGACCCTCTTGTAGAGTCTCCTCCCATCTATGGCTTTAATAAGCTCCCTGACCGCTCTCTTCTCACTCATTCTAAGCCTTGCCACCAAATCCACCTCATCCATTTGTCTAATCTCCTTAAGTTTGACCCTTTCAAGTTCGACCGCCTTGGAGAGCATTGCGTTGGCTATCCTCACGGTGTGGTGGAAGTATACGGTCGGATACATCATAGCCCTGGCAAGAAGAAGGTTCTGACCTGCCATTACTCCCTTTTCCAATAGCACCAATCTTTTCCCGTCCCATCGAAGGCTTCTGATAAGCCTCTCAAGATCGACCAATCCGTAGGCGACGCCGGTGTAGTAGGCGTCCCTAACAAGGTAGTCCATCCTGTCGGAGTCAATATCCCCGCTCACGAGGGGATGTTTGAAAAGCTTGATGAACTCCCCCAACGAGTAACGCTCCCCCACCACGTCCCCGATTTCGCCGTGCCTTATTAACCACTTTGTGTTCTCCTCGTGTCTGGGATAGAGTGCCTCAAGGGTGTGGCTGAAGGGGTAATGCCCGAGGTCGTGGAGCAGGGCGGCGTAGACGGCATCCTCAATCTCCGGGTTGAGGGAGGCTATTCTTTTTGCGAGATAAAAGGCCCCGAGGGAGTGCTCGAAGCGCGTATGTCGAGCTGAAGGGTAAACCAGGAAAGCCAGGCCGAGCTGGGTTATTCGTCTCAGCCTCTGGAACTCGGGGGTGTCTACCAGCCTAACCGCGAACTCGTCGAGCTCGATGTGGCCGTGTATGGGGTCGTGGATGAGCTTCATACTTTCCACCGGAAGGTATCGAGGGTAAAGTTTATATAAACCTGGTGCCAACTAATGAATGGTAGGGGCTTCCACTTCAGGTGGTTCACCTCCGTCTGAAGTCTGTCGACCTTCCTGTCCGGGGGGCGGTTAATATGCCCCCTCAGGCGATTGGTTATACCCTAATCATTGCAGCATTTATCATTTAATTTGACAAAGGGTCGCAGAATTATGCAAAAACTTCGGAGAGAGTAAAGAGAATAAGGGATATCGAGTCTCGAACCTTCAGCTCCACGTCTCGGCTATAACGTCGTGCTTGTGGATGCTCTCGTTGCTTATGACCCTCACGTGGATTTTTCCTTTGAACCTATCCTTGGCCT
>JALSNG010000035.1 GCA_026987155.1 Thermococcus sp.
TAGCCTCGGCGACGGGTTAAGGCCCGGTGGACTCCCAGATGCCGGCGATGAACTGCAGATAGCCGAGCTTTACACCCTCGGAAGGCTCGTTAGAAGGGCCAGAGAGGCAGGGGTTCAGACCATGGTAGAGGGGCCGGGTCACGTGCCAATTGACCAGATTCCGGCCCAGGTGAAGCTCGCCAAGGTTGCAACGGACAACGCGCCATTCTACGTCCTCGGCCCGCTCGTTACCGATATCTTCCCGGGCTACGACCACATAACCGCGGCCATAGGCGGGGCGATAGCCGCTCTAAACGGCGCGGACTTCCTCTGCTACGTAACACCGGCGGAGCACCTCGGACTGCCAACGGTGGAGCATGTGAAGGAGGGTGTAATAGCCGCAAAGATAGCGGCCCACGCCGTCAATTTGACCCGCTTCGAGGGGGAGTTTAGAAAGGACTATCTCATGAGCCTCGCGAGAGGAAAACTCGACTGGGCAAAGCAGTTCGAGCTGAGTCAAGATAAGGACAGGTTCATCGAGATAAGGAAGGAGAGGCCTACAAAGACCGAGGCATGCTCCATGTGCGGTGACCTCTGCGCCATAAAGCTCATTCAAGAGATGCTCAGAGAAGAGCTGTGAAAGTTTGCAACGGGAAAAGTTATATCCCCTCAACCTAACCCATTCTGGGGAGCGGGATGATGCTCGAGATAGGAAGGGTAGGGATGAAGTTCTTGGGGGATGTAGATGATGGTTTTGTAGACGCCTTCCGGAGTCTATTCGCAAGGAGGTATCTCCCGGACGTTGGTGAGGGACGGGGGGAACCTGATGTTATAGTTGAACGCTTCAAGGGGCAAAACTTCAGGGTCTTCGGTTCGGCGTACGATTACATGGGACAGGACAAGTACAAGATAGAATCCCCAATCCCCAAGGCCTATGGAAACGAGGCGCCTATTTTCTTTATTCTACAGGCGGCAGCACGGGCAGGGGCAAAGGTGGGGCGGATTTTCATCACGGACTCCGTGGGGATTCTTCAGCCAAATGGGAAGGCCGTTCTTTTCGTGGGCTACCCTCACACTGGGAAGAGCACGATGTCGGCGCTTGCCATAGCTGAGGAACTAACAGTCCTGAGCACGGAAAACACTGTGGTCGAGGCCATTGGAGGAGAACTCTTCATCACAGCGGGAACGGACGTCCTTGTCTATGACCCCATGGTAGAGGGTGTCTACGGCGTTGACGTTCCATATGACACGCAGACACGCAGCGGATACCGAATAGCCGACCTCAAGGGAGATAAAAGGCGGAAGAGCGCCCTAAGAAAGGGCGTTCCTGTTGACAAGATCGTCGTGCTTCATGCGGCTTTCCACTGTCACGGAGCGAGTTTCTCCCAGATACGGGGGAGAAAAGTAAAGAAAACCCTCTGGTATTTTGCAACCGCCTTAATGAAGGGTCTCGACTACTACGAGCCAATGCCCCTTCACGTTCCCATGAACGATGAGATAAACGCAAGAATACGGGAGTTTCTGGAGCTATCCTCAAAGAACTACCTCGGAAGAATGTACGAAGCATTTGGGAGCCACAAAAGGATATTCCACGAGACGATTGAACTTTGATAGCTAAGAGGGCGCCGAAAGAACCTTTGCGGGTGTAGCTCCCGTTTCCTTCCAATCTTCCAACCAACTATACAGGCATAGACGTCCGTTAGGGGTGACGCCCGCTGTGGCATGCTTTCCTTGGCTTTGCCTCGGCGTTTCTCCTCGTTTATGGCCTGGTCGTGCTGGTGGTTTACACAGCTTATCAGGTTCGGGAGAACGAGGCGCCAGTGGCGACGGTCGGGGATGTTGTGGAGTTTCTCATCGGCTATGTGTACGGCCTGGCGGTTCTCGTGTGGGTTGCGTTAGGGTTTTATAATCTGCCGTAGAGAGTAAGGCGGGGAGTCTTATGGCGTCCGATGTGGAAAAAGTGGTGAAGCTTTTCCAAAAGAGAGAGACTCAAGAGTCGTTTGGTGAGTGGATTGTTCGGCTCGCGAGGAAAATCCACGAGAAACCAGAGGATGTGGCGTGGTTTTTCAATGAGATGCGGAGAAGAAAGGAATGGGAAGAAAAACTTAAGGAATTTGACAGGATTACTGAGAACCTGTCTCCTGAGGAACTTTTTGAGCTTGCAGTCAAGGAAGCGGAAAACACTCCAGGAATCAAAGGGAACACGGAAGAACTTTTGGAGAAAGCCATAGAGAACATTAAGAAGTTTAAGCGCATAGAGGGAAAGTTAAAACGCGTTGGAGTGATTTGAATGGCCAAAGCTAAAATCAGGGTCGTCCTCGATACTTCAATACTAATTAGTGCGTTAAAGTCACGGAACCCTCGGCTCTCTCCAGCATGGAGAATTCTAAAGGCACTCACATCGGGGGAGATAGAAAATTACATCA
>JALSNG010000036.1 GCA_026987155.1 Thermococcus sp.
CATGCCCAAGTTCGACGTCTCGAAAAGGGATCTGGAAAGGCTCGTAGGGAAGACATTCACAGTTGAGGAATGGGAGGACCTCTTCCTCTACGCGAAGTGCGAGCTGGACGACGTTTGGGAGGAGGATGGTGAAATCTACTTCAAGGCAGACTCGAAAGATACCAACAGGCCCGACCTATGGAGTGCGGAAGGAATAGCGAGGCAGATACGCTGGACGCTCGGCTTCGAGAGCGGTCTTCCAAAATATGATGTCGAGAAGAGCGGCGTTACCGTTTACGTTGACGAGAAGCTGAAGGATATCCGTCCCTATGGCCTTTACGCCATCGTTGAAGGCTTAAACCTCGACGAAGAAGCACTAAAGCAGATGATCAACCTCCAGGAGAAGGTGGCTTTAACCTTCGGAAGGAGGAGAAGAGAGGTCGCCATAGGCATCTTCGACTTTGATAAGGTGAAGCCGCCAATATACTACCGCGCCGCAGAGAAGACCGAAAAGTTCGTCCCTCTGGGCTTCGAGGAGGAGCTTACGCTGGAGGAAATACTTGAGAAGCACGAGAAGGGCAGGGAGTACGGCCACCTGATCAAGGACAAGCCCTACTACCCGCTCCTCGTGGACAGCGAGGGCAAAGTTCTCTCGATGCCGCCTATTATCAACTCGGAAACCACCGGAAGGGTGACGGCCGAAACGAGGAACGTCTTCGTCGACGTTACCGGCTGGGATTTAAGCAAAGTCATGCTTGCCCTCAACGTTGTCGTAACGGCCTTGGCGGAGCGCGGCGGGAGGATAAAGAGCGTGAAGGTGGTCTATCCGGACTTCGAGATTGAGGTGCCTGACCTGACGCCGAAGTCTTTCGAGGTTGAGCTTGACTACGTAAGGAAGCTCTCGGGGCTTAGCTTAAGCGACGGGGAAATCAAGGAACTCCTTGAGAGGATGATGTATCAAGTCGAGCTCGAAGATGGGAAGGCAAAACTCCTCTATCCGGCCTTCCGCGACGACATAATGCACGCCCGCGACGTTCTGGAGGATGTCCTCATAGCCTACGGCTATAACGAGATCGAACCTGAGGAGCCGAAGCTTGCCGTCCAGGGTAGGGGGGACAAGTTCGTCGAATTCGAGGACGCCGTCAGGGAGCTCATGGTCGGCTTCGGCCTGCAGGAGGTCATGACCTTCAACCTCACCAACAGAGAGGCTCAGTATGAAAAGATGAACCTGGAATACGGGAGGGACTACTTCAACAACCCGCCGGCGGAGCTCGTCGAGATAGAGAACCCGATAAGCCCCAAGTGGTCTGCCCTAAGGAACTGGCTTCTACCGAGCCTACTCGACTTCCTGGGCCAGAACACCCACGAGGAGTACCCACAGAGGATTTTCGAGGTCGGAAAGGTCACGCTCATAGACGAGAGTAGGGAGGCAAAAACGGTGAGCGAGAGCAAGTTAGGGGTGGTTTTGGCCCAGCCGAAGGTTACCTTTACAGATGCAAAGGAAATCCTTGACAGTACTATGCGCCACCTCGGCGTTGCCTACGAGCTTGAGGCAATTGAGCACCCCAGCTTCGTCCCAGGTAGGGTTGGAGAGATAAAGGTCAACGGGGAGCCAGTTGGAATTATCGGGGAGGTGTATCCAGGAGTCCTGGAGAAATGGGGGATAGAAATGCCCGTGGTGGGCATTGAACTATTCCTAAGGCCCCTTTATAGGGAGCCTTACCTTTAGTCCTCTTTTGCTATCTCCTTTTTTGTCAGGGTGTAAAGTATCTCGTAGTTTGTAATGTTCGTGACTATCTCGACATCTTCAATGCCGTCCATTGTCATCACCGATATCAAAACACGGGGCGGGTTTATGGGTTTTTCCCATATTTTTCTGACTCTTATCCAAAAATTCACTTTGCATTTGTAAAATAGTTTGTCGGTGCGCCGGAAAGTTTTTAATACGGGTGCTGGAAGTCCTGCATATGAGAATCGCCATGAGGATAGCCTACGACGGTACGGCTTTTTACGGCTTTCAGAGGCAGCCAAACTTTAGAACTGTTGAAGGGGAACTCATACGAGTTCTGAAGAAAATCGGGGTGATCACTTCTCCCGAGGAGAGTGAGTTTAAAGGAGCCTCGAGGACCGATAGAGGAGTTTCTGCTATTTTCAACGTGGTTTCGTTCATTCCAGAGTGGAGAGGCGATCTTGTGAGGCCTGAAGTTCTCAACCACCATCTCAGGGACCTCTGGGTTCTCAGTGTTTCCGATGTACCTGAAGACTTCCATCCACGCTTCTGGGCAAGGTCGAAGACGTACCGATACTATCTCGTGGATGAGGGGTTTGAGGAGAAGAAACTCCGGGAATGTGCAAAACTTTTTGAGGGGATCCACGATTTCTCGGCTTTTGCGAGATTGGAACCCGGGAGGGACCCCGTTAGGGAGGTAAAGGGAATTGGGGTTACTAAGAGGCAAGGATACTACCTCGTTGAAATAGAAGGCAAAAGTTTTCTCTGGGAGATGGTGAGAAGGATAGTTAATGCCCTTCGCTTCTGTGGTCTTGGACTCTTGCAGATGGACGATGTAAAGGGGATGCTTGAGGGAGCATACTCCAAAAAGATTCCTCCAGCTCCCCCAGAACCCCTTGTGCTTTGGAGGATTGATTATCCCGGGATGGAATTCCCAGTGGATAAAAGGGCCCTTATGAGGGTTAGGCGAGGTCTTTTCGATCGTTACTCGCGGGCCCTAAGCAGAGCGGCCTTTTTTGGAGACTTTCTTCTTGAGCTTTGACGTCTCTCTGTCGTAGTACCTTCCATAGTACTGTTTCAGAGCTTTCTGCCTTTCGATAAAGTGTGTGAACAGCAGAGGGTCGTCATCCTGAATATCCACAATAACGGCTTTCATACCATTCTTTGGTCTTAGGGCTCTTCCGATGGTCTGTATAGTCATTATGTCGCTTTTACCTCCCCCCGCAAGAATTATGGCAGAGATTTCAGGTATGTCCACGCCTTCCTTGAGAAGTGTTGATATTAGAACGGGTATCTTTCCCTCTTTGAACTCTCCCAAGATTTCCCACCTGTTCGGGCTTTCGGAACTTAGAAACTCTGCCTTTATCCCAGCATTCTCGAGCATTTCCTTGAGGATTTTCCCGTGCTCTATCCTTTTGACATCTATTAGGACCCTGTGGCCTCTTTTGGAGAGTTCAAGTGCTTTCCTTACTATGGCCCTGTTTCTTTCATCGTTGTTCATTACCATGTCCTCGTAGAGTTCTTTGTAGCGCTCGCTGAAGGAGGGCATTTTTGACTCGTAGGTTATTACTTCAAAACGGGGCTTTGCGAGAAACTTTTCCTTTATTAGGTCTTCGGCCCTGACCTCGAATATAATCGGCCCAACAACGGCCTCTATTTTGATCTCCTCCCCCTTCACCCTCCTCCATGGTGTTGCAGATAGACCAAAGCGGTATATTTGGGGTAGGGAAAGGCCCAGCTGGTAGAACTTTTCAGCTGCGGAAGTTCTATGACATTCGTCGAACATCAAAAGTGCATATTCCCTCTGGAGCTTATTAGGGCCCCTCGACAGGAGGGTCTGTATCATCGCCACAGTAACATCGCCCTCCTCCCATCTATTGTCCCCCACTATTCCGGGCTCTATTCCGAGAACCTCCTTAACCTTCTCTGCCCATTGATAGAGAAGCTCCTTGGTGTGGACAACTATCAGGGATGAGTAGCCTATTTCGTGGATGATTCTCAGTCCGACGATAGTCTTCCCGCTTCCCACTGGTAGTGCGAGAACTCCCAGCTTATTCTTAAGGGCCGTTTTGACGGCCTTCTCCTGGTACTTTCTCATCACGTATTCTCCCTTCCAAGAGGAGTTTAGTTTTATTCCCCTCA
>JALSNG010000037.1 GCA_026987155.1 Thermococcus sp.
AACCGTTAAAGAACTCCAAGACATCGGGGAGCCTGATGTATTCTTCTTCTCAACAGGTGGCCCAAAGCCGGGCTACTTCATGGAGATGACCATGGAAGACTGGGAGAAGGCCGTTGAGCTGCTCCTCTATCCAGCGGTTTATCTCACCAGAGCCCTCGTCCCCGCGATGGAAATGAAGGGCTTTGGGAGGATAATCTACTCGACCAGCGTTGCCATAAGGGAGCCGATACCGAACATAGCCCTCAGCAACGTTGTGAGGATCTCAATGGCGGGCCTCGTGAGAACGCTCGCGAAGGAGCTCGGGCCGAAGGGCATAACCGTCAACGGCATAATGCCCGGGATAATAAGAACCGATAGGATGATACAGCTCGCAAGGGACAGGGCGGGGAGGGAAGGAAAGACCGTCGAAGAGGCACTGCAGGACTACGCGAAGCCGATACCCCTCGGAAGACTGGGCGAGCCGGAAGAGATAGGCTACCTTGTAGCATTCCTCGCGAGCGAGCTTGGAGGCTACATCAACGGAGCGATGATCCCCGTTGACGGCGGGAGGTTGAACTCGGTTTTTTGAAGCAACATTTATTATCTTTATCATCCAATTGACAAACATGAGAAAGAGCCAGTTCCTCGCGGGCATTGCGGCTCCCTCCATAGGCCTCACTGGGATAGCTATCGCCGTCGCCATAAACCACTCCTGGTGGAGGTTAAAGAACAACGCGATAAGCGACCTTGGAAAGGTCGGTCTCCCGTACAATTGGGTGATGAACGTTCCGCTGTTCATCTCAGCGATTCTGGCAATATACTACGCGGCCGGCCTGTTTGGTGAAGTCAAAAACAGGGTTTTCAGGATTGGAATTGCCCTCTTCGTTATCGGGCTGGTCTTCTTGGCCGGGGTGGCGGTCTTCCCAGAGGGAACAAAACCCCACTACCACGTCAGCTGGGGGTTCTTTCTGGCCGGGAGCGTCGGATATCTTATAGCAGGGGCAGGTCTCTGGCTTGAAGGCCTGCGGAAGTTCGGAGCCTTTACCGTTCTGCTTTTCACCTCAGAGGCTCTACTCGCTAAGTGGGCGTTCAATGCCTTCAGCGGCGTCGCCATCGCTGAGTTCATCGGGATTTTTGCAATAACAGCATGGCACTATGCACTACTCTTAGGTGTGCTCAAAAGAAGTAGTAAAGGTTAAATTCTGACCTCGTCCCATAGTGTTAGTCCGCTTTTCTGAGGCTTTCTTTCAAGGGGCTCCCCAAGGAGTTCCCCGATGAACACCTCAGCCACGAAGACCTCACCCTCTATAAGGTGTCCTCCATAAAGCACTCCCTTAGAGTCACCCAGGGCAACATGAACGTGTGCAAAGGGCTCGCCATCCCTGATGCTGATGTTTCCAGTGAGAGAAACAAGTTCGTATGTTCCCCTTAATTCTATTACCATGTACTTTTGGTTTTTCTCGTCGAAATAGCCTATCTTTGGATTTTTGAGGGTCCCAATGGCGCTGACGGTTCCAATCAAGACGTTGTTTTTCTTTGCAAACTCGTTTATGAACTTCAGGAGCTCCTCCCCCTCCGGAACCCTGAACAGGAAGTTCCTCCCCCTCGAAAACCTCACGGTACTCACCTCAAAGCTAATAAGCCTCCCACGATTTAACGGTTTGGGTGAAAAGAATGAACATCAAAGGGGCGATAATGAAGGTCTTTCCAGAGATTCCTGAATTCGACGAGGTTGACTTCTCCCAGTACTCAACACCCTACGCGACGGTGCTAATGGCCTTCTTCGAGAGCGGGAAAAGCGGCTTAAGGGAATTCGAGGAGTTCTTTGAGAAAAACGGCGGAACGAAGGCCGACGTTGGAAGGTTTCTCATCTCAATCTTCCAGTACCTTCTCATCCGGTACCGCCGCTACGGGGATGAAAAGGTCGAAGTGCCGACGTTTAAGGTCTTTCTGACCCTCAAGGGTTGGCTCAGCGAAAACGGCTTCGAGAACGATTACACCAGACTGCTCCATTCGTTCGTCGGCTACCTCGTGGATATAGCGGAGAAAATTGCGGAAAGGTTCGACTGCGAACTGGGTTTGGCATACATGAAAACTGCCTACCTGCTAACGATCGAAGCAGAGGAAACCTTCAGGGAGGAGTATTTCAGCGAGCTCAAAAAGAAGGCTGGAGAAATGCTTGCAAATGTCTACAAGACCTGTGGAACCGAGGAAGCACTCCCCGAAAAAAGGGAGAAGGGCTGTTAAGCCTTTCCTTCCTCAATTTGCTTCTTAAAGTAGGCGTACATGGCGTCGTAGAGGTAAAACTCCTTCTCAAGGGTTTCATAGTCATCCTTGCATATCATCCGGTATCCTCTCGCGAGTATATCGAGGGCAACCGCCAGGGGCTGGGGATTCTCAACGGGAGTGTCGGCCTCCCGAACTATCTCGGCAATCTTCAAAACGGCAGGGTCTGTTATGTTGTACTTCTCAACGAAGGCATCGAAGGAGCATTTTCCATCATGATGGCCGAGCTCAACCCCCTTAAAATCAAAGGGTATCCCCTCGGTGATTGTTGCGGGGTCTGTATCGCGGGGCACAAAGATAAACTCCGCCTCGGGGTCGATAAAACGCTTTATAAGCCAGGGACACGCCACGCGGTCAACGTGGACGTGTTCACGGGTCACCCACTTCATAAGATCGCCTCGAAGAAGAGTCGACGTCTTTCTATTTACGGGTTACGAAAATAGAGAAGGCAAAGAACGGCCCAACAGTCACTTCTCAAGGATTACCTCGGCGTAGCTCCGCGGGTCTTCCCAGATTTTTACACGGATTTTCTCTACGTTATCTCCCGCCTTCTCCGCTATTCTCTCCGCGAACCACTCCGCTATGAACTCTGCCGTAACGTTGGGCTTATCCAGAATAACTGCCTCATCGGCGGGCAGTTCTATACGTTTTCCATTCTTTTCTATGACAATAATGTCCTCCTTCCTCTCCACCACCCAGCTCTCGCTCACGATGATCCTGTGGTCGAGGAGCTTGATAAGCCTGCTGAGATGGTTGAAGTCAAATATCATGCCGTTCTCGTTGAGGTCACCCCATATCTCGACGTCCACGTTGTAAGTGTGCCCGTGTATCCGGAGGCACTTGCTCTCGTAGGGCAGGGCAAGGAAATGCGAGCTGTCAAAGTCCTTGTGCCAGCCTATCTTCCTCTCGGTCACGTGAAACCCCATAGCTCTCACCACCGAGGGTTCGATGGGGGGAGTTATAACCCTTACTGGAGGGGAAAGCCTATAAACCCCAGAGCTCAAAGGTCATTGATAGCCATGCCGATGGGAATGGGACCCGGCTGGGGCCGTGGAAGGGGAAGGAGAAGGAAGCTGAGGATGATAGGTTTCGTCCCGGAGGTTAGACATTTCTATCCCGCGTTGCCCCCGATGGGCCAGCCCAAGCCGCCGATTTTCATGACTTACGAAGAATTTGAGGCTCTAAGGTTGGTGGATCACGAGGGACTGACCCAGGAGGAGGCCGGAAAAAGAATGGGTGTCTCAAGAGGCACTGTGTGGAGGGCGCTGAGCTCCGCAAGGAAAAAAGTGGCCCAGATGCTGGTTGAGGGAAGGGAACTTATAATTTTACCCCAGGGAAACGAAGTTCCAGGGGGTCCCAGCGAGGAAGAATTATAGTTGGTTATTCCCTTAAAAGCAGTTCTTATTGTCGAATATTTGCCAATCTGGCTGTTCTTCTGCCGATTTATAGATTTAGGTTAACCTAATTCAATTCCCCATTTTATCTCTCAAATTTTTCGGTGAATTGTCACTATAATAAAAAGTTAATATAAAAACTTTGGATATTGGTTAAAC
>JALSNG010000038.1 GCA_026987155.1 Thermococcus sp.
AACTCCAATGTCCACCCAAGAGTAGGGACTGATGCCCGCGTTTTCTGGGTTTATTCTCTCACGGGCATCCCATGCGAGTCCCCAGCTCCCGGTTACCACCAACTTGGAAGGATCAACGCGGTAAACGGAATCACTCGCATCGTGGGGAGCGCCCCCAGTGGAGGCGACGAAGAACATGCTCCCGTTGTAAAAGAGGAGGTCCTTCACGTATCCAACGTACCAACTGAGAACCGGTTTCAGGACGATGGGACGCGTACCGTTGTAGACGGCCATGTAGAGCATGTCGTAGGGGAAAGCGTAGACGAGAGTGAGGTTTCCAGCGTTGGCAACCGCCACCGTCTGAATAAAATCCATGAAGTCTCTCTCGTTCAAATCCTTAGCCTGGAGTCCCCAAGTCAAGTCCTCAAGTTTGCTACCGTTGAATGCAAGGATCCCCTCGTTAACCACCAAAAACTGATGACACCCCACACACCAAGCGGTGCTGTAGGCGGCAACCTGAGACGATGCCTGCATAAATGAGAGGAAGAACAGAACGAAAAGCAACCATGGACGGGAGCCCATTATACCACCAGCCTAAATTTTTCGTTTACACTATCAAGTTGTCCATGGGACATTTAAGACTTTCGCCCAATACCTTTTTAACCAGAGGTCAGACCCATATCACGGGTGAGAGCATGGCGGAGGATATTGAGGAGATTAGAAAGAAAAAGCTCATGGAAATGCAAAGGAAATACCTCGAACAGCAGAAGGAGCAGGAGGAGGCTATTAGGCAGGAAATGGAGCTCGAAGCCCAGCTGAACGCAATAATGAGGAGAATTCTAACACCTGAGGCCCGGGAGAGACTTGGACGGGTGAAGCTCGTTAAGCCCGAACTGGCGAGACAAGTTGAGCTCGTTCTCGTCCAGCTTTACCAGGCCGGTCAGATAAGAGAACCCATCGACGATGAGAAGTTAAAGAGAATCCTTGCCCAGGTCGATTCACGAACGAGAAAGGAGTACAGGATAAAGTGGTGAACATTTAATGGATGCCCGTGAGATAATACACCTCCTGGACGAAAAGGGTGAGGTTAGTTTAGAAACTTGGAAGCCCCTCTCCGTCAAGAAAAATGGGGACGGCACCGTTGACGTCCTCTACAGGAACATCCAAGTAGGGAGCGAAGACGACCCCGTTTTTCTGTGGATATACGCCAACGTGGTTGAAGAAGACTGGGACGTGAGGGTTCTTGAAAGGATAACCTTCCAGAAGGAAGATCTCGCATGGGTTCTCCGCTACGTTCCTCGGAGGGGAGAAGGTTTATAAAGGGCTCGTAGGATTGGCGGCACGTCGGGGGTGTTGGGGTGAGTAAACAGAGGGTCTGTCCCGTCTGCGGCTCGACTGAATTCATCTACGATCCAGGAAGGGGAGAGATAGTCTGCAAGGTTTGCGGTTACGTTATTGAGGAGAACGTTATAGATATGGGTCCCGAATGGAGGGCCTTTGACGCAAGCCAGAGAGAGAAGAGAGTTCGTGTTGGAGCTCCAGAGAGTATTCTTCTCCATGACAAGGGGCTCTCAACGGACATAGGCATTGACAGAAATCTCTCGGGTCTCATGAGGGAGAAAATGTACCGCCTCAGGAAGTGGCAGTCTCGCCTCAGGGTAAGCGATGCCGCTGAGAGGAACCTTGCCTTTGCCCTCAGTGAACTTGACAGGCTTGCGAGCAACCTAAGTCTCCCAAGACACGTTGAGGAAGAAGCGGCACGTCTCTACCGTGAAGCGGTTAGGAAGGGTCTTATAAGAGGGCGTTCAATAGAAAGTGTAATAGCGGCCTGTGTTTATGCTGCCTGCAGGCTTCTCAAGATTCCGAGGACACTTGACGAAATAGCGGACGTTTCAAGGGTCGATAAGAAAGAGATAGGGCGTAGCTTTAGGTTCATAGCGAGAAACCTGAACCTAACCCCAAAGAAACTCTTCGTGAAACCCACGGACTACGTCAACAAGTTTGCCGACGAGCTCGGACTTAGCGAGAAGGTTCGAAGAAAAGCAATCCAGATCCTGGAGGAGGCCTATGAAAAGGGGTTAACAAGTGGAAAAAGCCCCGCAGGACTGGTAGCTGCTGCACTCTACATTGCCAGCCTCATTGAGGGAGAAAAGAAGACCCAGAGGGAGGTTGCAGAGGTAGCCCGTGTGACCGAGGTTACGGTGAGAAACAGGTATAAGGAGCTCGTGGATAAACTTAACCTCAAGGTTCCAATAACATGATCAGCCGAACCAACTCTCAAGCGTTCTCTGCTTTCCAGCCCTCATAGCTTTTTTAAGCCTCTCAAGCCCATTCTTCACCCTTTCCTCACTAAAATCATGCTCATCACAGAGAAACTCAACGATCCCCTCTTCGTCCGGTTCGCGCCATTTTAGACTATACTCGTCGGTTACCGGAGGGTTAAGGAAGAACTCCTTTATCTCGTAGAGATCAACCTCGCTCTCTTTGGAGTACTTCTTCAAAGGATCTTTGGTGCGCTTGACTATCGTAAGAGCCTTCTTTGGCCCTACCCCCTTTATTCCTCCCGGGTTGTAGTCGGTTCCAACAAGTATCGCCAGCTCAACCAGTTTTTCCCGATTTATCCCGAGTTCCTTTAGGACTTCCTCCAAGATTACAAGCTCGGGCTTTATCTCAACGTAAACGTTCTTCCCAGGAAGCTTTCTCCTTCCAGTTATCGTTAGATTCCTGACGAGCTTAGGTGCCCCGAATAGGAGCGAGTCGTAGTCCTGACTCGCGGAAGCATAGACCCTCTTTTTTAAGGCCATGTAAGCGGCCTGGGCCTCACCCTCGCTCGGGGCCTGGATCACTGGGATCCCCATCAACTCAAGGAGTCTCTTGGCGTCAGCTATCAGCTCCTCGTTGACCCTGGTCGCTCGCATCGCGTACTTTTTGGCCTCTTCAAGGTCACCGCGCTCCAAAGCCTCGTGCCACTTTTCCTCCGCCTCTTCCCTCACCTCCCGACGTTTCTCTATCTCCCTCCTCTTGAACTCCGGCGGCTTTCCGTCGAAAACATAAGCGGGCTTTATCCCAGCCTCCATAAGGTTTATCGTCCTGTAGAAAAAGCCGCTCAGATGTGAGGTTATCCTTCCCTTGGAGTCCATGAGCGGAGTCCCATCGCGCTGTCTTATGGTCGAGAGAAACTGATACATCGCATTGAAAGCGTCTATAGCAACCTTCCTGCCGTAGAGGTTCTCGAACTCTATCTCCCTCTTGGGGATAAGCTCACCGATTTGGACTCCCATTTCCACCACCTGTTAAGAGTTGCCCAGAAGGTATTTAGGCTTTGCCAATTCACCGCCTCCCAGATTCGTGGAGTCCCTTCTCGATCAAAAATTCCTCGTGCTGTGTTCTCCTCCTCCTCTCCTGGACGTATATCCAACCCATGGCAAGGATCAGCGCCGCCATTCCGATGAGAGTCGTCCACTGGATCTTGGAGTAGTCGAGGGTGATGACTATCTTCCTCACCATGGCCAGAACGCCGAGTTCCACAACGTTCCTCATGCTCACATGGTGCTCCCGAACGTACATGGCGAGCAGTTCGAATATCTCAAGGAAGATGATGATGAGCACTATCTGATGGAGAACGAGTTCAACGTCAAAATGCGCAATGGAGCTCACGGCCAGGCGGTATATCAGGTAAACCACGTAGCCCATCGTTATAGTTCCTAGGGCCATGACCACGAGGTCAAATGTGAGACCGAGCCACTTCATG
>JALSNG010000039.1 GCA_026987155.1 Thermococcus sp.
AAAGCCTCCTTCCATCTTTGAGCTTGTACTCGGTTATGTTCGGCCTCGGCTCTCTTATCTCAACAGCTAACTCCTCGAGATCCGGTTTGCTTATCTCCACGTCGAAGTGGCCGGCGTTGGCTAAAATGACCCCATCCTTCATGACCTCGAAGTGCTCCTTCCTTATGCAGTTGATGTCGCCAGTCGAGGTGACGAAGATGTCTCCGACCTTCGCCGCTTCCATCATATCCATGACCAAGAACCCGTCCATTCTGGCCTCTAAAGCTCTAATCGGATCCACCTCGACCACTATCACCGTCGCGCCCAGTCCCTTTGCCCTCATCGCTATGCCCCTGCCGCACCAGCCGTAGCCGACTACAACCACGTTTTTACCCGCTATCAGCAGGTTGGTGGTTCTTATTATGCCGTCCCAGGTGGACTGGCCGGTACCGTAGCGGTTGTCGAATAGGTATTTCGTGTAGCTGTCGTTCACCGCTATGATGGGGAACCTCAACACGCCGTCCTTCTCCATGGCGCGGAGCCTTATGACGCCCGTTGTCGTTTCCTCGCTCGCCCCCCAGAGTCCGTCTATCAGCTCGGTTCTCTCCTTCAGCACCGTCGAGACCATGTCCGCGCCGTCGTCTATGATGATGTTCGGCCTTATGTCGAGCGCCCTGTTCATGAATTCATAGTATTCCTCCCTGTCCTCACCGCGAATCGCGTAGACCTTGACACCTGCCTTTGCCAAGGCAGCGACAACGTCGTCCTGGGTTGAGAGCGGGTTGCTCGCTGCTGCTGAAACCTCGGCACCCCCTGCCTTGAGCGTGAGGAGCAGAAAAGCCGTCTTCATCTCCAGATGAAGCGTGGTCGCTATCCTTACACCTTTGAATGGCTTCTTCTCCTCGAAGTTCTTTCTTATTGCCTGGAGAACAGGCATGAAGCGCGAAACCCAGTCTATCTTTCTCTCCCCGCTTGGAGACAAACTCAAATCCTTAACGCAGTAGTCCTTCGTGCAGTCCATCTTCACCACCGTTTTTTCTTGGAGTGGGCTCTTAAAAGTCCTCCGAAAGGCTTTTGAATTAGGCCGCTCTAATGAGGCTCATGGCTAAGGGTGAATACCCCTGCATCAAAAGGGTTCGCTCGAACCTCTACAAGATTAAAGCAGGAAAGCTCTCGGCCTTCTCCTACCTCATAACGGCCAACATAAACGTCCTCATCGATACAGCGTTGATGAGCGACTACCCGAGGCTTGAGGAAGGTCTCTTGGAGCTTGGCCTAAGGCCACGCGATATAGACTTAGTCCTCAACACCCACGAGCACTGCGACCACGTGGGTGGAAACCTCTACCTGCAGGATGTTTCGCTCATCGGAGCCTACAAATATTCAGCCGTTAAGATACGGTACGGGGACGACGAGGTAATGAGATGCCGCCACCACGGGGAACCCTTTCCCGGCAGTAAGGTTCACCTCTGGCTCAACAACGCTGATGTAATCGACGCCGGCTCCTGGATTCTGAAGGTCATCCATACACCTGGTCACACCTCAGGCTCGATGTGCCTCTACGAGCCCAGGAAGAGGATACTTTTCTCCGGTGATACGCTGTTTGCAAAGGGAACCCCTTCAAACGTCTACGACTCCGGCAGTTTGGGCGAGTACTTTAACTCGCTCCGCCTCCTCAAAACCCTTAGGATAGACCACCTTCTTCCCGGCCACGGCTGGGAGTCAAAGGACGTTGAAAGGGACATAGAGCTCACGATAGAGAGTGTCGTAGAACGCTTTCCGGACAGGAGGTACCTATTAAGGCTCTTGAGGGAAAGCGAGGACAACGTTTATATGGATGAAGGCGATGGAAGAACGGTGAGTGTATGATAGTTGACCTATCGGTGCCCCTCTCAGAGGATACGCCGGTCTACCCCGATGATCCGAGGGTAAGCATAAGGCTCTGGGCCGTCATCGACAGGGACGGCTACTACATGAACGTCCTGAAGATGGGGGAACACTCGGGAACGCACGTTGATGCTCCAGCGCACTTCGTGCCCGGGGGAAAGACCATCGACGAGATGCCCCTTGAAAAGTTCATTGGCGAGGGAACCGTTATCGACGTCAGTGTCGGGAATGGGCCGGTGAAACTTGACGAGATCCCCGATTCCGGCTATTACAGCAAGGTCGTGCTTTTCATGACTAATGGCCGGGAGCTCTCTCCGGAGGTGGCTCTGTTTCTCGTGGCCGAGGGAATTAAAGCCGTTGGCACCGATGCGATTAGCATAGGCGATGAGACCGTCCACAGGATACTCCTCAGCGAGGAGGTGCCGGTGTTTGAGGGCCTGACCAACCTCGAAAAACTGGTTGGCAAAACCTTCACCTTCGTGGCTTTTCCCCTCAAAATTGAAGGTGGCTCGGGAAGCCCCGTCAGGGCAGTGGCCATGGTTCACTCGGACTCCGAATGATCGCTTCCCCCAACGCCCACATTCCCATCCAAGGATTTCCTTCTCCGCTCCTTCTTCTCCCTTACGTAGGGATAGCGCATTATGTGTCCGCAGTTGAGGCATTTGATAACGACGTGGGGATACGGTTTATCCCTGAGCCTCACCCTGGCGTTAACGCCCGGAACGAGGAAGGAATGGCATTTCTTGCAGTACCGCCTTTTCCACTTTCTTGGAAGTTTTATCCTGGCCTTCTGCTGAACCGCGAGGGCTATCTCAACGTAGCGATTGGCCAGCTCCGGCTCATAGGGAAAAACACGCTCCGCCAACGTGAAGAGGGTCTCAATCCTCTCCCGGGCGATCATGCGCTTTTCCCTCTGCTCCCTCTGGCGGACAACTTTTTTCCTGCTCATGATATCACCGGACAAGCCGAAGTTTACCAGCGTAAGGCTCGTAGAGGTACCCTTCGGCTATTAATCTTTCTATTAGCTTCTCGGCATCTTCCCTTCTGAATCCCCTGGAAAGGAGGGCCTCCAGAAATTCAATCCGGTCAACAGAACCGTCGGTCGAAGTGGATTCCAAGTCCATGAAAATGCCAATGGCCATGTTAGAGCGCTTATCGGCGCTGATGTACCTCTCGTAGTCCCTCACGAGTTTCATCAACAGATTGGGTGGCAATTCGTTTATCCACATGTCGAGGAGCTCCTGGTTTATCAGCAGGACATCGTTGATGAGACCTCTTTTGAGTTTCCCTTCGAACCTAACCATGGATCCAAGGAGGTGGAGACTAAGGAGGTACCGGGTGTTGGTTTCAAACACCATACCCCCAAGCCGGAGTGCATCGAATTTCTCACCGTACTCCATTCTGTTCCGGGCCAACCATGCCTCGAACTTCCTTCTGAATTCCGTGAATTCACCGACGTTGAAGGAAGCAAATTTCATTCGCTCCAGGAATATTGTGGCAACAAAATTAGGCATTAATTCTTCGAGTTCTCTATTCCTCTCGTAGGCTATGGGTTCAGCAAGAATGAAGGGTGATTCGGAAAGCCTTGCCGTGAGATCATTTGGAAGAACGCTCTCTTTTGCTCCCAAAAAAACTGCCCTCTTTCCCTCAAACTGGGAGAGTGCCCATTTGGGGACGGGGACTTTCTTTTTAAGAAGTGTCCTGCTCGTTGGAACATAATAAAAAAGCCCCGAATTGTTTGGGTTTTTCATCCTAAAATCAATATCGAGGAGTGGATCGGAGTATTCTATCCAGGTTTCCCTCTTCAGTCGCAGCTCCCAGGGGAGGAGTGAATAGAGGTATCGAAAAGCCTCCCATGCCGAGAGGGCAACCTTTTCGTCCCGTTTAAAAACGGAAAGTGTCACCCCTTCCCCCCAGCGATTCCCGGTTCCAATCATCGTGGGAGACGCAAAGAAAGAGTATACCACGGCCTTTTCAAAGTCGTAGTTAGCGTAAAGAGTATCCATGATTAGCGACTCCATTTCAGATTTTTGCAAAGCTAACTCCGGGTTCACAGTCCAGTGGGCCGAGTAATCCCCGGAAGAGATCTCATCCACGAAAAGCATTCTCATGGTGCCCCACGGATAAGCTCCCATCCTTCCCCTGGCGCGGACCATGGCGCCGGAGTAAAGTCGTCCAGAAACTTTGGAGTTCTCGGATATCCTGAGCACGATGTATGGTCTAATGGCATCCTTTGGCAATCTCCCGAGCTCGGAGGGAGATAAGGGCGACAGAAGATAGTAAACGGCGTCTCGTGGAGAATTGGGCGGCTCCCTCATCAGCAGAAATCCAGTCAGCTCTATCACATCCCCTATCTTTATCCTCTGGATTTTACTCTGAAACTCACGCGCCCTCTCGCCCGGGCTTAGCGATTCCCTCTTTCTCTCCAGCCTGATAAGTTCGAGTAGTTCCTCCACCATCGGACACTCATCCACCACAAGATTTATAAACCCTCCGCGGGAGCTATAGGACGGTACGGCGGTCATAGCGGCGGGGTCACACCCGGTCTCGTTTCGACCCCGGAAGTTAAGCCCGCCAGCGATCCCGGGTGTACTGCCCTCCGAGAGGGGGCGGGAAACCGGGGACGCCGCCGGCCACTAACCTGTTCTCGCAAGTCTTAAATCCTTTGGGTGTGTATTTTCGTTGGATGGGTCCGATGGCTTCCGAGGAAGAACTCAGGAGGAGATGGAAAGAAAGGGTTGAAGCCCTTGTCCGCGAGAGGATAATCAAGAGTGAGGTCGTGAAGGAGGCTTTTCTCAAGTATCCGCGCTACCTCTTCGTTCAGAAGCGCTATCAAAAGTATGCACACGTTGATGAGCCCCTTCCCATTCCGGGAGGGCAGACGATAAGTGCCCCCCACATGGTGGCGATAATGCTTGAACTGGCGGAGCTTAGGCCGGGAATGAACGTCCTTGAGGTAGGAACCGGCAGTGGATGGAATGCCGCTCTTATAGCTGAGCTCGTAAAGACCGATGTTTATACGATAGAAAGGATCCCCGAGCTGGTCGAGTTCGCCAGGAAAAACCTTGAGAGGGCAGGGGCAAAACACGTCCATGTCATCCCCGGAGACGGCACGAAGGGCTTTCCGCCAGAGGCACCCTACGACAGGATAATCGTCACCGCCGGGGCGCCGAGGGTTCCCGAGCCCCTGGTGGAACAGCTGAATCCGGGGGGAAAACTGCTGATACCCGTTGGGAGCTATCACCTATGGCAAGACCTATACGTGGTTGAAAAAACTGAAAACGGGGAAATACTGAAAAAGCGCTGGGGCGGCGTCGCTTTCGTGCCCCTCATAGGGGAGCACGGCTGGAAGGAGTAGGCTTTTAAATTCCCTCCCCTTTTGATAACCTGGTGATAACATGAGGCTCATAGCTTTTGATCTCGAGGGGACGCTGGTTAAGTCGGTCTCCAGCTGGGTGGAGCTTCACAAGAGGTTTGGGACTTGGGAGAAGGGGAAGGAGTATGCTGAGCTTTTCTTCTCCGGCAAAATAGATTACGTAAAGTGGGCGGAGCTCGATGCTTCCCTTTGGAGGGGCCGCACGAGAGAAGAAATAATGGAATGGGTGAACTCAGTCGAGTACATGGAGGGGGCAAAGGAGCTCATCGAGTTTCTCCGGGAGAACGACTTCAAGATAGCGATACTGTCAAGCGGTCTCATGTGCTTGGCTGGAAGGATTGCCAAGGAGCTCGGGGTTGACTACGTTTTTGCCAACGAGCTGATCTTTGAAAACGGCGTCGTTACCGGAAAAGTAAATCCCCTCGTTGACTTCAAGAGCAAGGGGATTATACTCAGAGAGCTAAGGGATGAGCTCAAGCCCGAGCTGACGGTAGCGGTTGGCGACGGATACAACGACCTGAGCATGTTCAAAGAGGCTGACGTCAGCATAGCGATAAACCCTCACGAGGGTGTTGAAGGCGATCACAACGTTGAGAGCCTCCACGAGGTTATGGAGATAATAAGGGGACTCGTAGAAGGACGGGGTCAGTGAAGGGCGTGCTCATCACGTTCAGCAAAGCAAAAGTTCGTCATCCCCCCTGTTGGCCCGACCGGAATCCCCGGTTCATCCTCCCCGGGGCGGGCGAACGTCGGGCCACTCCGTATAGAATCTCCCAAGCCCGCTTAAATCTTTTCCTCATAACCCTGCGAGCTTAAGCTCTATCCACCAGAATATGTCGCCCCAGAAGTAGCTTATCAGAAAACCAATGAAAAGAGCCGGGGCGAAAGGCATGGCTTTCTTCCGCAAAAAGCGGTTCTCCAGCATTCCCATTTGAACGTATCTCTTTAACTCTTCAATCTGTCCAACGGACAAACCATCTGCGTTGGGGGAGGCTATAATCCTGCCCCTTGGAGGTTTCAACGCATCCAGGCCCTTACCCCCAACCGCCTCCTTTATCCTGTCCCACAGAGAGCGTCTGTCCCTCATCGGCCACATGTTGTGCTCGTATATTGTCTCGCCCAGTATGTCCCACTCCCTTAAGGCCTCGACCGGAACCTCCTCCATCAGCACCCTCCTGCGTATGTAGGAGACTATAGCGTAGAAGAGCCTGAAGAGATACAACACCACGAGAAGCCTTGCAAGCATCAGGAGCGTTCCGTAGGGATCTCCATAAACCATCAAGGTTATGACGGCCACTCCAATGAGGTTACCCACCTTCCTGTACTTCCCAAAGAGGTACAGGAGAAAGAGGGTAAAAATCCACGAGCCTACCCCAACGAGGAGCCATCCGCTTAACCGTGCTATCATGAGGCGAAGCCCAAGGGCCGCCATGAGCCACACCGCCACCTGGATGGTCAACCCAACCCTGGACACGAATATCTCCTTCAGCTCGGAAAACTCACGTCTGTAGAGTATCACTCCGACTGCATAGATGAAGATGAAAGGAAAGACCGCTAAGAGGCTGTTGAGGAAAATGCTCAAAGGATAGAGCGGATAATGAATGGAGTAGGGGGGAATGACCCTTGCAGTCTCAGGGGCGTAGGGCAAGAGGGCCGAGAAAGCCGCGAGGATTATTGCATCACCGCTTGCCCACGCTCCAATGTAGTACAGAAAGACACCCAAGCCAAGGCCAACAAAAAAGCCTCCGAGACCAGAGAGTGCAAGGAAGGAATTTCCCGAACTCAGCCCGAGGTAGAGGTAGTAGAGGACGCCTCCCTCAACCACTGGAATCGGAATGCGATCCAGTAAACCCCCGGGCTCTTCTTCCTCCCATCCCAAGAGCTTCCCCATAAGAACGAGGGTCGGGAAGACGTGGATATCGTCGATGAAACCCGTTTTTAAGTCAGTGTAAGATGTAACAATACCCATAACCACGCCCAGAAAAAGGGGAAGGTACTCCATGATTTCACCTCAAAGCCCCTCAAGGATCTTCTCGCGGACGTCCCTGACGTAACTCGATACGGAGTCCGTCATCTCCCGAGTCCCGTTCAAGACAACCCTTGCGGCATACAGAACGAGAACCAAGACTGCAGCGAGCATGAAGAGATACTCAATGGCCGCCTGCGCCCCTCGCTTCATCTTTCACACCTATTACCGTTTTGACGCTAAAGAATTTAAAAGTTTCCATCAAAATTTGCACGAGTGGTGAGTATGCGAGTGTACCGACTCAGAGTGAAGGAAGACTACCTCGATTTCATCAGGTCCGGGAAGAAGAGAATCGAACTACGGGCGGCCTACCCGCAACTCAGGGGCATAAAGACAGGGGATAAGATCATTTTTAACGACTCCATACCGGCTGTGGTAACCGGGGTGAAAAGATACGAAACGTTCAGACAGGCCCTGCGCGAGGAACCAATGGAAAAAATCTTCCCAGACAATCCAAGCTTTGAACGGGCTGTGAAGAGATTCCACGGACTCTACCCAAAATGGAAGGAAAACCGCTATGGAGTGATAGCCATAAAGTTCAGGCTCATTGGTGAGGAAAAATGAAGCACCTCGAGTTTGACGGGCGCTATGCCACGGAGATACTCAGCGGAAAGAAGAGGGCAACCGTCAGACTTGGCAGGAGGCCCAACCTCAAACCGGGAGACGAGGTTTTAATCCACGCCGGAGGTTACGTCATTGGCAAAGCCGTTATCGAGAAGATCGATAGCAAAACTCTCAAGGAGTTAACCGATGAAGAAGCCTTCCTTGACGGTTTTTCAAGCAGAGAGGAACTCATGAAGGCCCTGAAGAGCCATTACAGGTACGTTAACGATGACTCCACCGCCCACGTTATAGTCTTCCGCCTCGTGGAGCGCTTTGAGAATCCGGTCATGAGCTCTGACTACGCCTACGAGGGTAATTTGCCGGTGGAGATAGCAGAAAAGGCCTTGAAATATCTCGACCTGACAGAGAAGGATAGGGAACTTATAGAGCTGTTCCTGAAAAGTGGAAGCCTGAGGAAAGCCGCCCGCAAACTTGGAAGCCCTAACAAACGTTACCTGATACGCGACGCCCTAAGACGTGCATACAAGGAACTAAAAAGGAGAGGTCTCATGAAATCAGGGCTTTAGGACTCTCAAGATATGAAACCTCTGCCTCTCCCCCGTTCTTTATGGCCGATAACTCCACAGGTATAAGTTTGAACGTTCCACCCCGGATTATGTGGCGTAACTCCCTTTCGAATTTCTCCATGTCCTCCTCCGTGGAAAACTCCACCTTGGCTATGAAATCGTACTCCCCGTACAGCCAGTAGCCGCTAACGGGAAGCCTTTCCAAAACCTCATCCCTAACCCCCCAGACGAGGAGTATCGCCTCCATCCCGATTACCTCCATTTACAACAGGTAGTCTCTAAATGTTAAAACAATTTCCATTTTTTGTCCGTCATTGTGTCATTTACAACAGTTTTCAAGGGAAATTTTTGCCATAATGACAAGAAAGCGTTTTAAGGCTGGCGCTTCAGAACGAACGGTGGTTGAGATGAAGGCCGTCTTCTTTGACTTCGTGGGCACGCTCATAACGAAGGAGGGCGAAAACGTTACCCATCAGAACATCGTGAGGGAGGTCCTCAGAAGGGCCGGGAGGGAGGACCTCGATTATATTCGGCTGTGGGAGGAGTACGAGAGCGAGAGCTCCGCGATGTTCAAGGAGCTCGCCGGCAAGCCCTACGTCAAGATCCGGGACGTTGACACCGAGGCCATGCGGAGGGTGGCCGGGCGTTACGGCTTCACCGTTCCGGCGGACTTCTGGGAGATAAGCATCTCCATGCATGAGCGCTATGGGGAGCTCTTTTCCGATGCCGTTGAGACGATTAGGGTCCTCAAAGAGCTTGGCCTACACGTTGGAATAATCACAGACTCGGACAACGACTACATCGCGGCCCACCTGAAGGCACTCGGCATCTACGACCTGTTTGACTCCATAACGACCAGTGAGGATGCCGGTTTCTACAAGCCCCATGAGGGGCCCTTCAGGCTTGCCCTCGAAAGGGCTGGTGTTGAATCTGGAGAAGCCCTCTACGTCGGCGATAATCCCTCAAAGGACTGCGTTGGGGCCAAGAGGGTCGGCATGATGAGTGTCCTCCTCGATCCGAACGGTGCGAAGAGAGAACTGTGGAGGAACTGCGACTTCGTGGTTTCAAAGCTGAGTGAGGTAGCTGAAATCGTGAAGGGCCTGATGGAAAAATAAAGAACGGCAAGGGTCGGCAACGGCAGGGCTCTTCATCGGAAGCTCAGATAGCGAAATTCTCGTCATCCCCCTTCTCTTTCATTTGAGCCTCTGATAGGCCGCGTAAAGCCTCTGGAGAACGGTTATCCATGCGAGGATTGCGACGGCGTAGACACCGTACTCAACGTAGCCGAAGAGTGCGGTTATGATTATTATCAGCAATCTCTCGGCCCTCTCCGCTATGCCAACCGCTAACCTTCCTGAGCCGGCCAGCTCGGCCCTGCACCTCTCGTAGCTCACCAGGTAGCTTCCCATGAAGGCTATGAACGCAACGCGCCAGTCGGCGAGGCTGCCGAGGGCTATCCCGAAGAGCACAGCACCATCGCTTATCCTGTCGAAGGTGGAGTCAAGGAAGGCCCCAAAACGGCTCGTCTTTCCGGTGAGCCTCGCGAGAGTCCCGTCGAGCGCATCTATCAGGGAGCCGAAGAGCAGAACGAGGGCCGCTATGACCTGTTCGCCGCGGTAGAAGAAGTATGCCCCTCCAAGGCTTATCAGCAGGCCGAGGACGGTTATCGCGTTCGGCGTAACGCCGGCCCTCGCGAGGGGTTTAACGATGGCTTCAAGGTAACCCCTGACGTTTTCGCGGTAGTTATTGAGCACCATCCGCCATCACTCCAGCCCGATTACCTTCTTCCCCCTCTCCTGCGGGATTATTTTCAGCTTCGCGTTCTCAAAGCTTTTCCTCAAGCCCCCCCCTTCAAGGAGCCTGTCGAGGAAGACTGCCAAAGCGGCAACCTCGCTGTGGGGCTGGTTCCCAACGGCAACGTTGTAGTCTGCCATCTCGTAGACCTCCCTGGGCACCTTCTCGGCGCCGACGACAACCAGCATGTCCCTGCCTTCCTCCAGCTCTTCCTGAATTCTTGGAATGACGTCGTCTATGTGAACCCCGTACATCGTGAGGTGGACTATTATGCCTTTCTCCTTCCATCCCCTCAGGATCCTCTTCCAGCTGGGGTCAAAGGCTATCTCAAAGGGCCCTCCCCAGCGTTTCACAACGTCCTCGACGCTCTCCCTCACGTGCTCGTCTTCTTCGGCCGCGATGATGATTCTATCCGCCCCAAAGGCTCTTGCCGTCAAAGCGACGTGGGTCGTTATCCTCTTGTCCCTCTCGGGTCTGTGTCCGAGCCTCAAAACGACTATCACGGCAACCCCTCCAAGAATATCTTCCAGTACTTACTGAAGTCCCAGCTCCAAGGAACCCCCCAGTAAAACTCGTATATAGGCTTTACCGTCTCCCGTATTTCCTTGACGCTGTAAACTGTGAAAACGTTGTTCAGCTGGTCCGGTGGGGCCGACGCAAACAGGAACAGTGTGTAGAGTTCCTCATTTTCATCAAACCCCTCAAGCACGAGGTTAAGTTTGGACCTGAGTTCCGGCCGGACTCTCTGGGAAACCTCCTTTAACAGCCTATCCCGGATGTTTATAAGGAAATAGGGAGTTACATCAACGTGTTCATGACCAACCATATCCTGGGGCGCCTGGGCCACCAACCTGTAACCCCTCTCGGTTATAAGCTGATACATCTTGGGGAAGCGTTTGCTCGCTATAAACGCATCCACAGGGGCGACTATCCCCTGTCTCACGTCTATCACATCCCAACCGTCAGCGGTGTAGAACTCCGTTATCGGGTTGATGGTGCAGTCGGTTCCGTTGTATAGTGTAACCACCCTTGCAGGGATACCAACGGACCTCAGCAACGCCGTCAGCAGAATCTGAGCCTCGGATACGCTAAGAGTATCCTTTTGAATCATCTCGCTGGTGTCCAGCGTACTCGTGTTACCGCCGATTTTATAGTTGGATTCGAGCCATTTGTACAGCTCCTCTGCGGCCCCAAGCTCAGAAACCGATGAGTTCACAAGGGGTAGTGCAATCTTCCTCAGCTTGGCGGAGTCGTAAGTTGGGGTTGAGTTGTATTTCCTCGCCCAGTACGCATCAACGAGGAATCGCCCATACAACCACCTATAATTGTCCCCATAAGCTTCCTTCAGTACTACCTCATTCTGGGTCCATGGTTGCCAGATGACCCGAATCATGGCGCTCCTGGCCAAACTCCTTTTGGAGTTCCCTATGGTGTACTTAACTAGGGTTGATATGTAGCCCTTCCGATACGCGTAGGGAAACTTGACCCGGTAATAAACGGAGACCGTTTTTCCGGGAGCGACTCTCACAGGAACCTCACTGTGGTTCGTAACCTCCATTCCTGGTAAAAGGGTCAGGAAAACATCATCAAGGGAAACGTTTATCCCAGCCTTATTGCGAATGAAAACACCAACCTCCGCCGTGGAACCTCCAATCACCGTTTCAGGAGCACTTATCTTCACCTCAAGGGGAGCTGTGGAGGGAATCTCAGTCCCCACGGTTATTCTGAACTGACTGTAAAACCCCGTCCAAGTTCTCTTCAATTCATCGTTCAATTCAAGGGAAACCTTGAGATCATAAGCCCCTGGCTTTGTGGGGGCTTGGATGATCCACACAAGCTGAAGACTTTTACCCACGGGAAGCACGGAGGGGAAATCCGGCTCCTGTAGAACCTTGAAGTCCTCACTCTTTATGAGGAGTGTGGCCCCAGTCAGACCGACTTTTCCGGTGTTGTTTATGAACACTATCAGGTGAATTGTGCCGCCGGGATTAACCAATGTCTTGTCCACCGAAAAATGAACCTCCGCAGGTGGCCTGAATAGACAGCCCGAAGCCATTATGATCCCAACCAAAAGCAAGATGGGGACCGTTCTTCTCATAGCCATCGTCCAAACCCTTTAAAGCCCAACGGTTAATAAGCTTTAGGTGGTGGTGATGATAACTCTGACGACCGACTTTGGCCTTAGAAGCCCCTACGTGGGGGAGATGAAGGTTGCCATGCTGGGGCTCAATCCAGAGGCGGTAATCGTTGATGTCAGCCATTTGATAACCCGGCACTCCGTTCTTGAGGGCTCGTTTGTGATGGAGCAGGTGGTGAAGTACTCACCTGAGGGAACGGTCCACGTCGGCGTTATTGACCCAGGAGTTGGAACGGAAAGGAGAGCCGTTATAATCGAGGGTGAACAGTGGCTTGTGGTTCCGGACAACGGATTAGCTACCCTCCCACTCAAGCACATAAACGCGAAGAAGGCCTGGGCGATAGATCCCGGGAGGATAAGGAAATTCACAGGCTGGAGGATAAGCTCGACCTTCCACGGGAGGGACGTTTTTGGGCCGGCTGGGGCGCTAATCGAGAGGGGCCTCTCTCCGGAGGAGTTTGCCGATGAAATCCCACTTAACTCGCTGCTCAGACTCGACACAGGACCAAAGAAGGAAAATGACCTATGGCTCCTGAAGGTAATCTACATCGACGACTTCGGCAACGTCATACTGAACCTTGAGAACTATGGGAAGCCTAAGGAAGTCGAGCTTATAGATTTTGGGCTAAAAGTCCCGTATCTTGACACCTACGGTCAGGTGAAGCCCGGAGAGCTTTTGGCTTTGCCAGGAAGTCACGACTACCTTGAGATAGCCGTCAATGAGGGGAGCGCGAGCGAGAGGCTCGGTCTGAAGGTTGGAGACACTGTGAGGGTGAGGCTGGTTTAGAAAGTGTTTTGAGGAAAACGTGGTAACTTGACTTGGGTGAGAGGAATGGGGGAAATAACAATTCGGGTTCGCGTTCCAGATGGCATGGAGCGGCTGTTTGAACGGGAAGTAAAGGCGCTGGTTAAAGCGTTCAAAGGGGAAAGGAAGAGACCGAGGGTTACACTTGACGAGGTGTTCGGCATCGTCAGGAGCGAGAAGAGCGCTAAGGAGCTGAGGTTGGAGGCCTATGAGGAGCTCTTTGGTTGACTCATCGGTTATCATCGAGACTCTAAAGGGTAATCCCGTTGCCAAGCGACTGCTTCAGTCAATTGAAAACGACCCGAAGTTCATAAACCCAATAATTTTCAGTGAAGTCCTATTTGTTTTTCTGAAACTCGTTACTGGCAAGAGCTATCTCACGCTGAGGAGCAATCCTGAGGCGATTGAAAAACACCGTGACAAACTTGAAAAGGTCTATCTTTATCTCAGGGACGATTTCTCGGAGCTTCCCCTTACGGAGGAAATCGAGGAAAAAGCCTTTGAGTTTATTCTAAATTACGGCCTGCTTCCCAACGATGCCCTAATACTTTCCACCGCGAAGTTCTATGGGCTGGCACTCGTGACCCTTGATGTGGATTTTTCCTCTCCTGCCAGCTCAGAGGGGATAGCCCTTATCACGGGCGATTCGTTCGGCGAAACTGAGGGATAGTCAAAAAGATTGAACGAGGTGATTGAATGGTAAAGCGCGGCCTCTTCGTCGGCAGGTTCCAGCCGGTACACAAAGGACACATAAAGGCTCTCGAATTCGTTTTTTCGCAGGTCGATGA
>JALSNG010000040.1 GCA_026987155.1 Thermococcus sp.
TCGCCCTGGCGCGGTCAAATATCTTCTGGGCCGCTTCCTCAAGGGCCTTCTCAGGAGTTACCTTGCCGTCGGTAACGACCTTGAACCTTGGTTTCCTGGCCATTAGAACCGGATGCTCGATGGTGTATCCGGCGAAAGTCACGTGCTTGTTCTCGTGGAGTGTCTCGTTGAGAAGGTTGGCGAAAGTGTGGTCTTCACCTTCAAGGTAAAATTCTATGACGTTGCCTTCACGCTTGATAACTTCAATCTTCATTTTTCTCACCCGCTAAGTGTTTTAGGAGCTCCTCCATTGCCTGCTCCTTGTTCTTCACCAGTTCGTATTTAAACTTATCCTCCTTCCACTCGGCAAGGCCAAGCTCCACGAGCCTGTCGATGACCTGCCCGGGAGAAATATCGAAGGCCACGCTCACGGGAACGACAACTTCCCTTATCTGCTTCGTGGTTTGGAGCGCCACTTCTCCCATTGCCTCACCGAGTTCTCCGATGAGTTTAACAAGCCCTTCCCAGGGCATTGAGGTTACGAGTTCATCCCCCTCAAGCTCCACGCTTTCTCCGAGGAGTTCGAGGCTTTTTGTGAGGATCGGAATGGCAACGCTTGTTCCGGCGTCCCTGAATAGGTCGTCTATCGAGTAGTGGTACAAACCACGCCTGTCTGGGTATAGCTTGGCACGAACCCTGGCATGTATTTCCCGGATCTTCCTTAAAGCCTCCCGTATATCTTCTTTGGTTCCTTGGACGTTTATTTTGAGATCATTGAGTTTTCCGTGGACGTATATAAAAGCGGGCAGGTTGAGCCGCTGTATTTCCCTCAGGACTTCTTCCTTCTCGATGTCGTCCTTTACGTGAATCGTTATAACCTTCTTGGCCCGCCCCATGCTCACACCTTCATTTTCCTGTAGAGTGTCGAAAGCTTCCTTGTTTCAACGTTTCCGCACTTTGGACAGACAAGCTGATTACCGCGTCTTACGAGCGGCGTTCTGCATCTGGAGCAGAGTGCATAGATAACGCCGAGGTCGGGTTCCTTTGTGCTCAGCTGGAGGGGGCTCTTTTCGTTAGCTATGACCTTGGCTCTGATTACGTCTCCTATCTTAAACTCCCTGCTCAGGCTCTCAACGTATCCATCCCTTACTTGGGAGACGTGGATTCCCGCGAGTTTTGACGTGGCTATCTCCCTGTCATCGTCCCTTCCTTCGATTTTAATGAGCTGAACTACGGCGTTCTGACCCCTTACCTCAAGTATTTTGCCTATAACCACGTCTCCGATTCGGGGAAGTGGGGGTACGTCCGTTATGGGCTCCACACTTATTTCCATCCTTTCGGGATTTATTCTTACTTTTCCGGCCCTTATGGCGTAAAGTTCACCGTTCTCTTCCTTAACTCCATCACCGGGGAAATACTCCTCTATGACACCAAGATAATCACCGGGAAGAACGAGCTCGCCGTTTTGAGGGACCTTTTTTTCATCCATTCTCCACACCTCAATGGAATTTTGGTCGGGTATTTTTTAAGCCTTTGGCTGGCGGATGGGTTTATAAGGGGGAGGAAAAACTTTTAGTAATTCACCTCGAGCCTATGGTGGTGGTAAGGATGAGGATGCTTCTGATACATAGCGACTATTTGGAATACGAGGTAAAAGACAAGGCCCTCAAGAACCCCGAGCCCATAGAGGAGGAACAGAAGAGGGGCAGACTTGATGAGGTTTTAGCCGTTTTCATAAGCGTTGAAAAAGTTGATGAAGACAACCCTGAGGAGGTTGTTGAAAGGGCAATAGCGGAGATAGGTGATGTGGCGAAGCAGGTTAAGGTCGAGAGGATATTTGTCTACCCCTTTGCCCACCTGAGCAGTGAACTGGCGAAGCCTGATCTGGCCCTTGGAATACTCAAAAAAATTGAGGAGAAGCTGAAGGAGTTGGGTTACGAAGTCAAACGCGCCCCCTTCGGCTACTATAAGGCTTTCAGGCTCAGCTGTAAGGGTCATCCATTGGCAGAGCTCAGCAGGACAATAACGCCCGGAGAAACTGTTTCAAGGGAAGAGCGTAACATTGCCCTTGAGAAGGAGGAAAAGGAGCTCGTAAGCTATTGGTACATTCTCACGCCAGAGGGAGAGCTGGTGGACGTTGAGAAGTTCGACTTCACGGGCTACGAGAACCTGAAGAAGTTCGTCAACTACGAGATACATAAGAACAGAATTGCAGACAAGGAACCACCGCACGTCAAGCTTATGCTCGATCACGAGCTCGTCGATTATGAGCCGGGAAGCGATGGGGGCAACCTCAGGTATTATCCTAAGGGCAGATTGATAAAGGGTCTTCTCGAACAGTACGTGACGGAGAAGGTCGTTGAGTACGGGGCAATGGAAGTTGAAACCCCGATCATGTATGACTTTGAGCACCCTGCACTCGAAAAGTATCTCAACCGCTTCCCTGCGAGACAGTACGTAGTTAAAAGTGGTGACAAGAAGTTTTTCCTCCGCTTTGCGGCCTGTTTCGGCCAGTTCCTCATAAAGAAGGATGCAATAATCAGTTATCGCAACCTGCCTCTTAGAATGTACGAACTCACGCGTTACTCCTTCAGGAGGGAGAAGAGCGGTGAACTCTCTGGCTTGAGGCGTCTGAGGGCTTTCACAATGCCGGATATGCACACAGTCGCTAAGGATCTTGGACAGGCTATGGATGAGTTCAAGAAGCAGTACAAGCTCAGCATGGAGGTTCTCAGGGGTGTTGGACTCACGCCTGAAGATTATGAGGTCGCCATAAGGTTTACCCGCGACTTCTGGGAGGCCAACAAGGACTTCGTGGTGGAGCTGGTAAGGATTATTGGAAAGCCCGCCCTCATCGAGATGTGGGACCAGAGGTTCTTCTACTTCATCCTCAAGTTCGAGTTCAACTTCGTGGACAACCTCGATAAGGCAGCGGCCCTGAGTACGGTCCAGATCGATGTGGAGAACGCGGAGCGCTTTGGAATAACCTACTACGACGAGGAAGGGAAGGAGCGCTATCCGCTTATCCTCCACTGCTCGCCCAGCGGAGCAATTGAAAGGGTTATGTACGCAATCCTTGAGAAGCAGGCAAAGCTCCAGGTCAAAGGCGTAAAACCAGCCTTCCCACTCTGGCTCAGCCCGATACAGGTTAGGGTTATACCAGTTGGCGAGGAAGTTCTTGACTACGCGCTCTACGTTGCAGGAAAGCTTGAGGGTGCGAAGATTCGCGTTGATGTCGACGATACCTCTGACAGGCTCAACAAGAAGATAAGGAAGGCCGAGAAGGAGTGGATACCCTATATAATCGTGATCGGCAGGAACGAGAAGGAGCAGGGCACTGTAACAGTTAGGAGAAGGGAGGACGGAAAACAGTTTGAGATCCAACTTGAGGATCTTATCAGGGAGATAAGACAGAGAACGGAGGGCTTCCCCTACAAACCGAGGCCCCTGCCGCTCCTCCTCAGCAGGAGGCCCAAGTTCAGGGGGTAAACCCCCTTTATTTTTCAGACAAATATGGGACTATTCGGGGGGAGCTCCTGATAAAATCTCTTTTATGAATTCTGCGGCCTCGTTACTGAATGCGTTTTTCTTGACTTCATTGCCGTATTTGTCGTACACCTTGCCGTCTCTGAAGTTTATTTCGAAGACCTCATAGCGTTCCTCGCTTTTTTCGTGGAGTTTTATTCCGTGGTCTCTGAGATGGCTTTCCAGATTCTCAACGTCCACGTACTTTCCACACTTCTCGCACTTGTAGAACTGCCAGAACACATAATCCTGGCCTGCGAGCATGTTGTTTTTCAGGTGATTAACAAGACTGCCTCCGAGGTACTCGTAGAAGTCCTCCTGGATCAACGCGTTTTCCTCTTCGACCACCCTGAAACCGCTCCAGACTATGTGGTCGTTTATGTCGGCGAGGGTTGCCTTGAGGTAGCGGTAGGTTAGGATGAAAACCCCGTTGTGGATGAAGAATACGCTCTTATCGGGAATTGCTATTATCCTTATTCCGCCTTGGGTTCCTTTTTCTGCCAACTTTTCGGCTTCCTCCCTGTCTTTAGCCACGTCGATGGTTACCCTAACGTTGCTCTTTTTGTGGGTCCCCTCTATCCTCTCTCCCGTGAGCTCCCAATGATAATCGTCCAGGTACCTCACTTGGGCGTAGACTTTCTTTATTCGAGGACTCAGCTCTGAATACTGCATTAATCACCACCGTGAAGAAATGGCACTCGATGTTAATAAGTTTTAGCGAAAAAGTTTAAAAAGGGTATCAGCGACCGAACCGCCTCTGCCTGCGCTGGTACTCTCTGATTATTCTCAGGAAATCTATTTTCCTGAACTCGGGGAAGTACACGTCCACAAAGAAGAGTTCACTGTAGGCTATCTGGTAAAGCAGGAAGTTGCTTATCCTCTCCTCACCACCCGTCCTTATGACTATGTCCGGGTCGGGCATATTTGGATAGTAAAGGTACTCCTTTATGAGCTCCTCGTCAATGTCCTCAGGATTTATTCTGCCTGCTAAGGCGTCCCTCACTATCTCCCTCACGGCATCGGCTATCTCGCTCCTTCCCCCGTAGGCGAGGGCTATGTTGAGGGTGTAGTTGCCGTACTTTTGAGTGACCTTTTCGGCATCTTCCGCGGCTTTTCTGACGTTTTCTGGGAGAAGCTCTTTCCTTCCGAGGACGTTGACGCGGATGCCGTATCTGTGAACCCTCTCGTCCTCAATCAGCTCCCTGAACTTCTCCTCGAAGAGTTTCATGAGCGCCCTGACCTCCTCCTCCCTCCTCCTGAAGTTTTCGGTGGAGAATGCGTAAACGGTGAGAGTCCTTATGCCGAGCTCGCGGCACCACTCCAGGATCTCCTCAAGCTTCCGGGAGCCAAAGAGGTGGCCGTACCAGGGGGGTTTCTCCAGCTTCTTGGCCCATCGCCTGTTCCCGTCCATTATGATTGCCACGTGGTCGGGTATGTTCCCATTTTTGACCTTCTCTAAGAGGTAGTGTTCGTAAATGTCATAGGCGGGCCTGAAGAGAATTTGGGGAAGGTGGGAGATCAGCCTGTAAATCATTGACATCACTCGATTCTCTTCCTCGACCTGAGGTGTTTTTCTGCCAGTTCCATATAAATCTCGGCGTTTTTCTTAGTCCACTCGATTTCCTCATCGCTGAGCTGCCTCACGACCTTTCCCGGAACCCCTATCACGAGACTGTAGTCCGGGATCTCCTTGCCCGGTGGAACGAGGGCGCCGGCGCCGATGACAACGTGTTTGCCAATCTTCGCCCCGTCAAGGATTATTGCCCCCATTCCGATGATGACGTAGTCGCCTATCTCAGCCCCGTGAACCACTGCATTGTGACCGATGGTGACGTACTTGCCTATTATCGTGGGCTGACCGTGGGAGGTGTGTATGCTGACGTTGTCCTGGACGTTGGAGCAGCATCCAACGTAAATCTGCTCTATGTCCCCCCTCAGAACGGCGCTTGGCCATACGCTCGTCTTTTCTTCGAGGACAACATCTCCAATAATCGATGCACTCTCGTCAAGGAAAGCACTTTCATGGATTTTGGGCTTCTTTCCTTCGAACTCGTAAACCACCATGATCATCACCGCTTTTAACTCTCGGGCATAACTTATAAAGCTAACCGGGAAGAGATAATACTGGGGAGCTCAATGAGGTACAGAAGGGGAGCGAGTGCCGAGAGGGAACTCATAAAGATGCTTGAAAAGGCCGGATTTGCAGTCGTTAGATCCGCGGGAAGCAAAAAAGTTGACATTATTGCGGGCAATGGAAGAATCTACCTCTGTATAGAGGTTAAGAGCACTCATGAGGACCGTCTTTACATAAGGTCTGAGGATTACGAAAAACTGATGTCCTTCGCCGAGAGGTTCGGCGCTTCTCCCGTTATCGCGGTGAAGTTTGTGAACCGTGGCTGGAGGTTTTTCAAGCTCGAAGACCTCGAAGCGGGGGGCAAAAACTATAGGGTGACCTTTGGCTCCCCCAACTACATGACCTTCGACGAAATGGTCGGCAGACAGGTCACTCTTGAAGAGGTGATTGGCGGTGAGATTTAGGACCCTCCTTGTTATCCTTCTCATAGGGATGTCACTTCTATTCGCTCCTGTCAAGGGAGATAAACTTGTGTCCATTCAGGCCCTCAACAACGATTTCTACGCCGTGCCGGGCGATACGATAGTGGTTCCGTACACGGTTATCAACGTGGGGAACGAGCCCATTGGAAACGTTACGGTTTACGTTGTTGGCCCCACGACGGGTTTTCAGTACGGCATCAGGGTTGTCAGGGAGCCTATACCACCGGGGGGCACTTACAACGGCACGATAACCTTCACCGTTCTAAACCCTGAACCCGGGAAGTACATTCTCAAACTGGTGGCCAAGATCGGTGAAGTGTACTCCGAGGCCCCCATAACAGTGATTGTCAAGCCGGTTATCGATTACTTCCCGAGGATAAAGGTCAGTAAGAGGTACGTTTATGGGGAGGATGTTAACGTCAGCCTCGAAGTGGTTTCGAAGGCCAACACGATAATAAGCGGCAGAATAGGTTACGAGGTTGCCTTAAACGGAACGGTAATAAGGAACGTGAGCTCTGTGACCTTTGTACGGCCCGGCGGGGTGTGGCGGGGTGAAATCTATCTCGTCAAACCATCAATTGGTCTGTACACGGTTCGTCTCTGGGCGAACATGAGTGGTGTTTACAGGGAGACCCTCGCGACCTTTGAAGTTTACCGGCGTAACTTGAGTTGTGTTGCCGAGTTCAGAAACGGAGCCATTCACGTGTTTGTATCCGACCCAAGCGGTAGTGGGGTCGGCGGGGTGAGGGTCTACATAAACGGGGCCGAATTCATAACCCGGGAAGATGGAACGGTGACGTATCTCGTCACTACGCCAGGGGTTTACAACGTCGTGGCCGATTTGGACGGACGAATCGTGAAGGAGAAGATAACGGTCGCGCAACTCGCCGTCGATGTTGCCCAGAGGGGTAACAGGCTTCTCATCCGGGTTCGTGCGGGGGAAAAGCCGGTGCCGGGAATTGTGGTGAGCGTTTCCGGCTCTGAGGGATCAACCTATGCGGTGACCAACGAGAGTGGCAGCGCCGTAGTGAACCTGAACCTGACCGGTTATGGCCCCCTCATGGTCTCGGCTGAGAGTGAGAGGTACCTTGGGGCAAGAATAACCTTCACGGCCACCCCTCCCCAGACTACAACCTCAACAACGACAACCACTCCTGTCCCTTCAAACATTAGTCCCACTCAAACGCCGGCTTCTCCCAAGGGCGGCTCTCTCCTTGGAGTTATTATCATAATAAGCGGGTTTCTCCTTGGAGCAAGCGTTTACCTCGCTTTCTTTAGCCCCATAGTTCAGGAGGAAACCATCGATAGGTATTACTTTGTGAAGGTGAAGGCACCGCGGATGAGGGCTATGAAGGGCTTCCGCTTCGAGAAACCCATAACGGGGGTCGATGTTAGGGCAACCAAGGGGCGTGCAAGGATAGAGGGCAATAGTGTCGTTTGGGAGCTCGACCTTGAACCGGGGGAGGAAGCATATCTCCAGGTTCTCCTCGGATGAGAATGACAAACCTTATTAAGTGCAGTGGATACATTCAGACAGAAATCTGAAGGAGGCGAAAGCCATGGTAAACCTTGAACTGCTTAAGAAGGTCGTTGAGGCACCTGGAGTTTCCGGCTACGAGTTCCTTGGGATAAGGAACGTTGTCCTTGAGGAGCTTGAAGGACACGTGGATGAAATCCGGGTTGACAAGCTCGGAAACGTCATAGCCCACAAGAAGGGTAAGGGCCCTAAGATAATGATCGCCGCCCACATGGACAAGATAGGTCTCATGGTGAATCATGTGGACGAGAAGGGCTACCTCCACATCGTTCCGATTGGAGGCGTTGACCCCAGAACCCTCGTCGCCCAGAGGATTCGCTTCTTCACCGAGGAAGGCGAGCGTTTCGGAGTTGTTGGCCACATACCCCCTCACATCCAGAAGCCCGATGACAGGAAGAAAGCGGCCGACTGGGACACCATAGTCGTTGATGTCGGCGCGGACAGCAAGGAGGAAGCCGAGGAGATGGGCTTCCGCGTCGGAACCGTCGGTGAGTTCGCTCCAGCGTTTGTCCAGCTCAACGATAACAGAATTGCGACTCCTTACCTTGACGACAGGGTTTGCCTCTACGCAATGATTGAAACAGCCAAATCCCTCGAAAGCCACGAGGCCGACATATACTTCGTCGCCTCCGTGCAGGAGGAGGTGGGTCTACGCGGTGCGCGCGTCGCTTCCTACGCCATCGATCCGGAGATAGGCATAGCGATGGACGTCACCTTCGCCAAGCAAGTTGGAGACAAGGGCAAGATAGTTCCGAAGCTCGGAGGCGGCCCGGTAATGGACGTTGGGCCCAACATCAACCCCAAGCTGAGGGCTTTCGCCGACGAGGTCGCCAAGAAGTACGGCATAGAACTCCAGGTCGAGGCCAGCCCAAGACCTACAGGAACCGACGCCAACATAATGCAGATTAACAGAGAGGGCGTTGCTACCGCAGTTCTCAGCATACCGATACGCTACATGCACAGCCAGGTCGAGACAGCTGACCTGAGGGACATAGACAAGACCATCGAGTTCGCCAAGCACTTCCTTGAGGAGCTCAGGCGAATGGACCTTACCCCGTGAGAATCGACACCTGCTTTTTACTTCCTTTTCTTGGGATTTCCAGAGCCTTTTATTTCCCTGGACTATCTGCAGGGACTCCCTCAACGTTCGGTAGTTTTTGTGTATCCCCGCAGGAGAGGCATGCCTGTTCTCTATCCATTTTCGATACGAATTTAAGGGGATCCGCATACTCTTCTAAACGTGGGGAGACACGGGTTTAGACTGGGGGTGCTACTGTGATTGAGGTCGAGGTCAAGGGTTATGCGGATGATGATGTGTTTGAGAGGGTCCGGGAGAGCTTTGATTTTTTGAGAAGGGAGTACCATGAGGACACCTACTACAGTCATCCATGCAGGGATTTTTCAAGAACAGACGAAGCGCTTAGGATACGGGTCAGGCGATTTGACGGCCATTTTGAAGCTTTCCTGACGTATAAGGGTCCAAAGCTCGATAAGGTATCCAAAACGCGGGAGGAAATCGAGGTTCTCATTGAGGATCCTGAGGCTCATGCGAGAATCCTTGAGGCCCTTGGCTTTCGGGAGGTCTTGACGGTTGAGAAGGTTCGAGAGAGGTACTACGTCGAAAAGGGCGTAACAATAACCCTCGACGAGGTCAACGGTCTGGGTAAGTTCGTGGAAGCTGAGGCAATGACCGAGGATGAGTCCAACGTGCAGGAGTTGGTGGAGTTTCTTATGGGAATTCTCAGGGAACTCGGCGTTAGGAGGTTTGAGAGGCGCTCCTACCTTGAGTTAATCCTTGAGAAGGGAGTGTGAATGGGAAAACTGGATGAACTCTTTGGCCGTTCCAGCGATAAAAAGCGTTCGGAGCTTGAGATTCTCGAAGAGATTGAGGACTACGTTGTTGTGGGGGACTTTGAAGGAGCGGTTGAGCTGGTGGGGTCCCTTAACACTGAAATCAACCGATTCTTGGCGCTCCGTCTCATCTTGAGGGGGATTTTGAAGGAAGTTGAAAAGGGGGAGGTGAAAAAGGAGGAGGTCATTGGAGTTCTCGGAGTTGTTGTTCCGCTGATTAATTCCATCACCAACGGGAGACACAGGGCCCTGCTGACCTTTGATACCGCCCTGATTCTCTACTACCTCGGAGACAGTTTGCGCGGGGATCTCTCCCTGAAGGCTGCAATAAACCTGGCCTCTGGCCACGACGACGTTCTTGTGGAGATGGTAAGGGAACTCGTTAGGAGGGGGCTTCTCGAAAAAGCCGCGGGGGCGCTCAAACTCGTAAGGGACAGGGATAAACTTGATAGCGTGCTCGTTACGATAGCGGAGATATTCCACCGCATGGGTGAGTTTGAGAAGGCAAAGGAAGTGGTGAAGCACATAAAGAATCCTTTTCACAAGGCTATGGCACTTTACTACATGGCCATCGTTGAGAATTCCCGTAACCCTGAAATGGCAAAGACCCTCATTGAAGGGGCCATAAAAGTGGCTGAAGGAATAAACGAACCGGACGCAAGATTCGAGATAATGATGAAGCTGTACGACCTGAAAGCAACTATTGAGGGTTCCTCTATACGTCTTGCAGATATTCTGGGGAAGAAAAAACCTCCTCAAGAATAACTGGCGGGATTCTCCTGCCCTGCCGTTTTAATTCGTTGTACACAGCCAGGGGAGGAGGTAGTTTCACACCGATCTTTTCCAGGTCTTCAAGGTTATCTATGAGTTCCTCCGGTTTTCCCTCAAGAATTACCCTGCCATGATCAATTACCGCTATCCTGTCTGCCCTCTTGAACAGGAAGTCTGCATTGTGGTCCACGAGTACTACGGTGACGTTTTCTTGTATGTTTAGGTCCGATATAAGTTTTAAAACTTGCCTTCGGCCTTCTGGGTCAAGTTGTGTAGTGGGTTCGTCGAGCACGAGGATCTTCGGTTTCATTGCCAGGATTGCAGCTATTGCCAGTCTCTGTTTTTCACCCCCGCTGAGGTTAGGTGGGAACTCCTCGCGTTTGTCCTGAAGTCCCGACACTTTAAGCGCCCACTCGACTCTCTCCAGGATTTCTTCCCTCGGAAGTCCAAGGTTTTCGAGGGCAAAGGCCACTTCCTCTTCAACGGTCATGCTGAAAATCTGACTCTCTGGGTTCTGGAGGACGAGTCCCACGAGGGTGGAGAGCTTCGGAACGGGCGTTTTCATTGTGGAATAATTTTCCATCGTTTCAGGGTCGGTAATCGTCACCTCCCCCTCAAACTCCCCTCTGATGGAGTGGGGTATGATGCCGTTGAATGTTAAGCACAGGGTGGATTTTCCACTCCCGCTCGGTCCGACGATTCCGAGGAACTCTCCTCTCCGTATGTTAAGGTTAATCCCGTTCAGAACGTATTCCGGACTTCTGCGATATCGGAAGCGCAGGTTTTTGACCTCAACGACGTTCATCTCTTCCTCACCATCCTTGGGGCGAGGAAGAGGACGCTTATTATGAAGACGAGGGTCGAGAATATCTCCAGGCGCCCTATCCACATGTGGAGGATTAGGAGCACCTTGATGTCTGGGGGAAGCGCTGGGGAGGTTATGCCCACACTGAGCCCAACGTTTCCCTGGGCTGAGGCCACCTCAAAGAAAGAATCGACGAGGGAAACTTTTAGCCGCAGGGCCATGTAGACGGTTCCTAACAGGAGGATAGCTATGTAGGTCATCGTAAAGCTCATGACTTCCTGGATATCAGAATCCGTGAATACATAGTCCCCGACCTTTCTCTTTATCACCGCCCCTCTCGGCAGTATGGCCTGCTGGAGGGTCCATTTAAGGCTCTCGTACATCAGCGTTACACGTATCAGCTTTATACCTCCGGCGGTACTTCCCGCTCCACCGCCAACGACCATTAGAATAGCTATGAGAAACTTACCGAGTTCTGGGTAGTTGTTGAGGTTGGCTATTCCAAACCCCGTACAGGTGATTGCCGAGACTGCGTGGAACACCGACTGTCTGAGGGCGGTTCCAACGGGGTCGCCGCTCTCAACGAGAACGTAGGCAAGGAGGAGTATAGTGGGGGTGAGGAACAGGAACATGTACCTTACCTGGATGTCTTCAAAAAAGGCCCTCAAACGTTTGCTGCTGAACATTCTGTAGTGGACTGTGAAGTTTACCGCGCCGAGTATCATGAGGAATATTGTTATTGCCTCTATGCTCATGCTGTGGAAATAACCTATGCTCTCGTCGTGGGTGCTCATACCACCGGTTCCAAGGCCGGTCATCGAGTGAGTCACCGCATCAAAGAGGTTCATCCCGTTAAGGTAATAGAGGTAGATCCCGAGCAGGGTGAGGATGAGATATATTTCGAAGATTACTTTGGAAGTGTTAACGAGGTTTGGCAGGATCCTTTCGCTTCGAGCCTCGGCTTTATAGAGTCTTGCCGCGGCAACACCGGGACGTATGAGTATTGTGAGGGCGACGAGAACTATCCCTATTCCCCCGAGCCACTGCATCCAAGCACGCCAGAAGAGGAGTATATGGGGATAGCTGGATAGGTGGCTCATCATAGTAAGACCAGTGCCGGTCCAAGCGCTCATACTCTCGAAGTAGGAATCCAGAACAGACATGTGGGCAATGTATATGAATGGCACGACACTTATTGCGGAGGCAAACAGCCAGGTGAACGCTGCTGCAACCATTGCCTGCCTGAGATTGACGTCTTCAAGCTTTTCCTGGTGTCTCCCAAGCCAGGCTCCGAGAAGGATGCTGAACGTACCGGGAATGGCAAAATAAACTACGTATTTTATTTCCCCTGGGTAAAACCATGCTACAAGAACTGGGAAGAGATACGCGAGTCCAACACCTTCAAGGATTGACCCGATGAGGTTTTTCACAACGAAGACGTCATCGGAAACGTTGATGTACTTCCCGAGTTCGAGCATGGGCCCACCGTAGGGTTAAGGGGAGGAGGCAAATATAAAGCTTTTCTCAGGTGAGAAAGGTTTAAGGGGTTGATCTTCATTCTCCCTAAGGTGGTGTGAAGTGGATGAAATGGAAGCGCTCATAAGGGCTGGTGAAATTGCACGACGGGTTAAGGAGGAGGTTATAGATTTAATAAAGCCCGGAGCAAGGCTCTATGACATCGCAGAATTCGTTGAGAGGCGTATAGTTGAGCTCGGCGGGAAGCCGGCTTTTCCCTGTAACCTCTCTATAAACTCTAATGCTGCCCATTACACACCCTACAAGGGGGACGAGTCCGTTCTGAAGGAGGGCGATTACCTCAAGGTGGACCTCGGTGTCCACGTTGAAGGATACATAGCGGATACCGCTCTGACATTCCGAGTGGGGATGGAAGAGGACGAACTTATGGAAGCTTCGAGGGAAGCCCTTGAAAACGCCATAGCAACCGTGAGAGCAGGAGTCAAAATCAGGGAGATAGGAAAGGTCATAGAGGACACCATACGCCGCAAGGGGTTCAAGCCCATAGTTAACCTCAGTGGGCACAAAATAGAACGCTTCAAGCTCCACGCAGGTGTGAGCATTCCCAACGTATATCGAGGGGGGGACACTTACGAGTTAAAGGAGGGCGATGTCATAGCGATAGAGCCCTTCGCAACAACCGGGGCGGGCCAGGTTATAGAGGTTCCTCCGGCGCTGATATTCATGTTTCTCCGGGACAGACCCGTCAGAAGTGCCCAGGCAAGGAGACTGTTGATTCACATAAAGAGGGAGTACAACGGGCTTCCCTTCGCCTATCGCTGGTTGCAGGGTTTCATGCCCGAGGGTCAACTTAAGCTCGCACTGTCTCAGCTTGACCGCGTCGGAGCCATATACTCTTACCCGATACTTCGTGAGGTCCGGGGCGGAATGGTGAGTCAGTTTGAGCATACAGTGATAGTGGAGAAGGACGGCGCCTACGTCACCACGTGAGGGGCTCTCAAAAAGCCCGAGGAAAGCCGTGACCGTGTGGGGCATAGCAACTGTCTCAATGTTTGAGCTTTCGTAAAACTGTGATGAGCTGTAATAAAATTTGAAGGACTCCTGAAGGGCTCGGCAGTTTGGCGCCGGGGCAGGGATTTGAACCCTGGTGGGCAGAGCCCACGGGATCTCGAGTCCCGCGCCTTCCCAGGCTAGGCTACCCCGGCGCGGTGGGAAGTTCTCGTGGGAGTTTTATAAATCTTTCCGCGAAAGTTTTATTAACCTTTCC
>JALSNG010000041.1 GCA_026987155.1 Thermococcus sp.
GAGCGCAACCGTTGCCTACCCTGAGAAGAACTGGTTCCCGACGAGCCACTACGAGGTCATAAAGGAGAACCGCGAGAGAGGTTTACACACGATGCTCTTCCTCGACATAAAGGCCGAGCAGAACCGATACATGACTGCAAACGAGGCAATGAGGATACTCCTCCAAGTGGAGGAAATGAAAAAGGAAAACGTCTTCACCCCGGACACGCTGGTGGTGGTTCTTGCGAGGGCGGGCTCGCTGAACCCAACGCTTAAAGCGGGCTACGTTAGGGATATGATCGGGGAGGACTTTGGGAGGCAGCCCCACGTTATGGTCGTTCCGGGCAGGCTCCACGTAGTCGAGGCAGAGTACCTTATTGAGTTCGGAAATGCACCTAAAGAAATCTTGGAAAATGTTTGAATGGCGAAAGATTTATATTTTCTCCCCTTCCCATAATCTCGGGACGGGCCCGTGGTCTAGCCTGGTTATGACGCCGCCCTCACACGGCGGAGGTCCGGGGTTCGAACCCCCGCGGGCCCACCATTACAGCCCTTTCTTACGAAAGCGCTGGCGGAAAACAGGATGCATTTTCTAAGTGCCCATCTTGAGTTGGGTTTCTTTTCGACTTGCCCTTTTGGGAGTGTTTCACTCTTCAAACGGCGTCCCGAGGACGCCAATAATAAAGTTGAAACTGCTTGGAAGGCTTCATTTAGTGTTAAACCTTGCTCAAAATTGCATTTGACTAGTGCACGACTGACTCTTGCCCGTTGACGAAAAGGGCAATTCTTTCGCCAGCCTTTCTTAAAGGCTGAGCGCAAAGTTTCTTGCGGGGTGGAACCCCACATCTCAGCATATCAAATGAGTGGTTATAGAATGCCACAGGTTACACCCTTTTAACTTATTCCGAAAATTTTATTAAGAAAATGACCATATTGGTCACTATATGCAGAAAAATTACTACCTGACAAAAACTGAACAGGATATAATGAGGGCGATACGTGGAGCGGATATTGTGAGTGCTGACGAGATTAGAGAGCTCTTTCCAGGTCTCAGCAGGGGAATGGTTAAAAAGGTCCTTTGGAGCCTCTCAAGAAAGGGCTACCTCACGAGGCTGAAGAAAGGCCTCTACCTCGTCAACGAAGGGCCAGGAAGCCCATCAATAAAAAACCCCTACCGGATAGCCCTTGCCATATTTCCAGGATATATAGCCTTCTCTTCTGCCCTGAGGCTTTATGACCTACTCGACTACGAGCCGTTCACGGTATTCGTGGCCACACTGAGAAAATCCGGTGAGAGAACCATTGGGGAGCACACGATCAAGGCCGTTGCCCTGGGAGAAAAGGCCACAGGAATGACGCTTAAGGACGGAATCTATACATCCACCCTCGCGAAGACGTTCTTCGACTGCTTTTACAAGCCGAGATACTGCGGGGGCTACTCCGAGATAACCAAGGCCCTTTATGAGGCCGGAAAACTCGACTGGGACGAATTCTTGGGCTACTTCGAACGCTTTGCCAGCGACTCCTTCTGCCAAAGGGCTGGCTATGTTCTGGAGCTCCTCAAAAACGAGTTGGGGGTAGACATCCCTGAAGAAGTTCTTAACTATCTGAGGGGCAGAGTTAAGGGCTGGACGAAGCTCGTTCCAACTTTTCCCTCCCGCGGGAGGGGCATTGGAGAGTGGAGGGTGATAGACAACCTTGGAAAGGAGAAGATACTGGGGTGGGCGTATGGATGAGGAAATGCTCCGGTATCTGGCAGCAAAGACCGGGCTGGGACTGAACTACATCGCCAAGGAGGAGCGTATTTCTTTCCTGCTGAGTCAGCTGTGGGAAATCTTCGGCGAGAAGGCGATACTCAAGGGCGGCACTGCCCTCAACAGGGTTTACCTTGCAAAGATTGGAGCGGCAAGGTTTTCCGGGGACATAGACATTGACTATTTCAACGGCGACGTTGGCAGGGCAGCTGAGGAGATAAAAGAGGGCATGAAGCTCGTCGAGGGATTTGACGTTAAAGGGCCGAGAGTTTTGCACAGAACTTTCCGCTTCGACTGCTACTATATTAACCTCCTTGGAAACAGGGACAGGGTTAAAGTTGAGTTCTACCTCAGCAGGCCGCCCTACGTTGAGGCCAGGGTTGAGCTGGTTAAGTCTCCCTTCGTCAGTGAGTACCCAGCCATGTTCATGGTCTACTCCTTCGAAGACCTGCTCGCCAAGAAACTCGCTGCCCTCTACAACCGCACTGAAGGCAAGGACATCTACGACTCGTTCCATGCTCTTAACATGGAGTTTGATGAGAAAAAGCTGGAAAATGCTTTGAAACTCACCCTTGAATTCTACCGCATTAACCGTGAGGACTTCCTAAGGAGCTTAATTAAAAAGCTCGATCACGCAAAGGAAAATGCCCGGTACATCGGCAACTCCACCAACCACTTCATTCCAAAGAGCCTGCGCCCCAACTGGGAAGAGATGATAGAAAGCCTGAAGCTCAGAATTGAAGAACTTGGCCAGATGCTTTCATTGTAGTTCGCGCCTTTTCCCAGAGAAAGGTTTATAAGCCAACCCCCGCAATGCCCACCAGTGATTAAAACCACCTTTCTTGGAGGTGTTCGCAGTGGAGATGAAGTTCGAGATACCCGTATGCACATCATGCGGAAAGGAGATAACCCCAAGGGAAAAGGCAACTCACTTCGTCTGCCCTAACTGTGGCGAAGAAATCATATGGCGCTGCGAATCCTGCAGGGTGTTGAGCGTCCCCTACAAGTGCCCCAAGTGCGGCTGGGAGGGGCCGTGAAGTTTAGGAGGTGAAAAAGATGACTGACTTCAACCTTGTTGGCGTTATAAAGGTCATGCCGACCGACCCGGAGGTCAACCTTGACGAGCTCGAGGGGAAGCTGAAGGCCGTTATCCCCGAGAAGTTTGGCCTGGCAAAGGTCGAGCGCGAGCCCATCGCTTTCGGTTTGGTTGCGCTAAAGTTCTACGTCCTCGGTAGGGACGAGGAGGGCTACTCCTACGACGAGGTTGCCGAGCTCTTCAGAAAAGTTGAGAACGTCGAGAGCGCGGAAGTTGAGACCGTTTCGAGGATCTGAATCCTCGTTCCCTTTTCTCTATCCGAACGGTATCATTATTTTGGGGCGCCTTCAAAAACGCAGAGACCACGATGTTTTTAGTTTTTTAAAGATAATTGAGTTTTGATGGAGATCGTCCTAACTGAACATGCAAAAGAAAGACTTAAAGAAGGGGAAATTGACCCCCCAATAAGTGGAGGCGGCCATTAACGACCCAAAGGCCGACATCCTCTACATCCTCATTAGTCGGAATAGAGATTTGGAACACCGGGGAGAACGTCATCAGAAGGGGCCTCCTTGAGATAGAGCGCCACACAAAGGGGTTGGAGGAAGAAATAAAGGCTTAGAGCCCTAAGCTCAAGCTCAGCTTCGGCCTCTTCCACTCATCGAGGATAGCTTTGAGCTCCTCGTTCTCA
>JALSNG010000042.1 GCA_026987155.1 Thermococcus sp.
CCTCCTCGGAACAAAGATCCCCGAAACGCTCGCTGGTATGCCCATGGTCAGAAAAGACCAGAATGGAAAGGTATACTGGATAGCGGCGGCGCTCTCTTCCTTCGGCTTCACCGTCAACAAGAAGGTTCTGGGCAAGTGGAATCTCCCCTTCCCCAAGAAGTGGGAGGACATAGCAACCCCTGATTGGGCGGTCAACCCACCCCAGTACGGAATAGCGGACCCCACGAGAAGCACCTCCAACACGAGGATATACCAGATCATCCTTCAGACCTTTGGCTGGGAGAAGGGATGGCGCGTGATGACCCTCATAGCCGCTAACTCCAAGATATACGAAGCGAGTGACGCCGTAAGGGATGCAGTGATAAACGGTGAAATTGCCGCTGGAAACACAATAGACTTCTACGGGTACACCGCTATGAAACAGAACCCCAACTGCGAATACGTTATCCCCGAAGGGGAAAGTATCATAAACGGTGACCCAATAGCCCTTCTCAAGTACACCAAACATCCCGAGGCGGCGCAGGCCTTCATTTACTGGGTTCTAACGGAGGGTCAGGCCGTTTGGATGAGTCCGGACATAAACAGGCTCCCGATATGGGGCGGCATCTTCAACGAGACAATAACACAGCCCTACGCTAACGTACTCTTCAACGGGAAGTTCGTTGGAAAGACCTACGCGCAGGCAAGACCCGCCCTTCTCAAGGCTTACCAGATTGCCCTCAACAGCAAGGGGATACCCTTCGACGATAACAAGGCCCTAAAGACGGTAAACGCCCTTCAGTACTACTTTAAAGCCACTCTGATAGATGCCAACGGTCCCCTCCACCAGACTTGGACATCGATAGTTACGGCATACAAGCAGGGCAAGATTACAGAGGAGCAGTTCAACAGGCTCAAGGATGAACTGACGGCACCAATCCAGTTCAAAGACCCGCTAAGTGGGCAGACAGTGACATTCACGGAGGCCTATGCAGAGAAGATCAACGACAAGATAGCCACCGATGCAGCCTTCCAGAGCCAGATAACCCAGGAATGGAGGCAGGCGGCCGAAAACAAGTACAACAAGGTCATGAACGACCTCAAGACAATGACGGGATGATGATATCTACCCCTCAATTTTTTTCTTTCAGATATCCTTTTTTGACAAATCGGCGTTCAGTCCTTTCTTGGGCCCTTAGGGAGATGTACCAAAGTCCAATGCGCAGAAGACACTTCCAGAAACCTTTAAAACTGCATGATCCAAAAATCCGTAGGCACATGTGAGTGGAAGAAAAATCCCTAAGGGAGGTATGTATCATGGGTGCCAGCAAATGGAGTGAACGCATCTTTGGGACACCTCTTCCAGATCCAGTTGTAATAGGGTCCTTCCTCTTCCCGCTGTTGTACCTGATAGCTTTCCTGATAATTCCCGTCCTGGTAATGCTTGGAAACGCCTTCCTCTACAACGGGAAACCTTCACTGTTTTGGTTCAAGAGTATCTTCCAGTCGGGCTATTACTTCAACCCCCTCCATCCCCAAGGTTCCTTCGTGACCACCATAGAGTGGGGGGGTAAGACGGTTTACTACTTCTCGGGCCTTGACTTCGGCGTCGTGGTGAACTCCATCATAGTGTCCATCAGCGTTATGATACTGACAACGATTCTCGGTGTCAGCTTTGCTTTTGTCATGGCCCGCTATGATTTTCCTGGAAAGAACATCGTCAGAATATTGCTTTTCGTTCCCCTACTTGTGACGCCTTTCGTGAACGTTGTGGTCGTTAAAAAGATGTTCCTTCCAGACGGACTCATAAACTGGATATTCTACCAGCACCTTCACCTATTCCCCCACCCAGTGTGGATAGATGGCCTCGTAGGTGTGGTGATAGCCCAGTCAATAACCTACTACCCGATAGTGTATCTGAACGCCTATGCGAGCTTCATAAACATCGACCCCACCCTCGAAGAGCAGGCGGAGAACCTTGGAAGTAAAGGATTTCACCTGTTTAGGACGGTAACATTCCCCCTCGCACTTCCGGGGATTACCGCTGGCGCCATACTCGTGGGAATCTTCAGTCTTGAGGATCTGGCGGCGCCGATAGTGTTTCAAGGCAGTGCAATAGCCAAGAAGTTAATGTCGTACCAGATCTACAGCTCCTTTGTTTCGGGTTTCGCCATAGGGAACCCGCAGATGGCGGCACTCTCGCTCGTGATGCTCACCATCGCCCTGATAATGTTCCTGCTTGTCCGCTGGTACGTTGGAATGAGACAGTACGCCATGCTGAGCAAGGGCGGGAGATGGAAGCCGCGCGTTGCGAAGCCAAAGGGATGGCAGGCCGCGGTTATTTACCTCGTGGTGATACCCACCCTCCTTCTCACGATCTTCCCCCAGATTGGAGTCGTCCTCCTCGCCTTTAGCGAGCGCTGGTACGGTACTTGGCCCGAAGGATTCACACTCGCGAACATGAAAGCCCTGCTGACGCAGCCGGACATTGCGCAGGTAATAAGAAACAGCCTCATGTACTCCACTGTGGCCATAGTGATAATTTTACTCCTTTCACTGACGGCCTCCTACGCTGCGGGAAGGTTCAAAAAAGCGAAGCTTTCACCGATTCTCGACAGCCTCGCGACCATCCCGATAGCCGTTCCAGGGATAGTGATAGCGATGAGCTATTTCTTCTTCTTTTCGACTGTCCCACCCTTCAAGGGCACCATCCTCGACCCAACGAACCTTCTTGCATTCTTCCCGGGGGCTGCTCTGATACTGGCATATTCCATAAGACGTTTACCCTTCGCCGCCCGTTCGATTTCGGCAGGAATACAGCAGGTTCACGTATCCCTTGAGGAATCCGCCATGAACTTAGGAGCCGGAAGGTGGAAGGCTCTAACGAGCGTACTGATACCCCTCATACTGCTCAACCTCCTCGGCGGTGCAATGCTGAGCTTCGTTTACTGCATGAGTGAAACCAGCGTGGGAATAACCCTCGGTTCCATCAACTCCACATGGTACCCAATAACTGCAAAGATGAGGGAGCTAATCATAGGGTCCGTGGGAAGTGCAAACCTCGCCGCCGCGCTTGGTGTATTCCTGATGCTCGTTCAGATTGTGGCGATAGTCCTTGCCAACGTCATAACGAAACAGAGATATTCGTTCATAGGACTCACATGAGGTGATTGGAATGGTTGAGGTTAAACTTGAAAACATCGTTAAGACCTTCGGAGAAACTGTCGCCCTAAAGGGGATAAACCTTGACATAAAACACGGGGAGCTGTTCACTCTCCTCGGGCCGAGTGGATGTGGGAAATCCACCACACTACGGATCATAGCGGGTCTCGACTATCCCGACAGCGGGAGGATATACTTCGGGGACAACGAAGTCACTTACCTCCCTTCACACCAGCGGGGAGCCGTGCTCGTCTTTCAGAACTACGCACTGTGGCCGCACATGTCCGTGTTCGACAACATAGCATACGGCCTCAAGATAAGAAAGGTCCCAAAGGAGGAAATAAAGAAGAAGGTGGAGTGGGCTCTTGAACTGGTGAGGTTAAAGGGCTTTGAAGACCGCTATCCGACCCAACTTTCAGGCGGTCAGCAACAGCGCGTGGCGATAGCCCGCGCCCTGGTTGTGGAGCCCAAGGTCCTTCTCCTCGATGAACCGCTGAGCAACCTCGATGCAAAACTTCGCCTTGAAATGCGTTCGGAAATCAGGAGAATCCAGCGTGAGCTCGGCATAACGGTAATCTACGTCACCCACGACCAGGAGGAGGCCATGGCCATAAGCGACAGGATAGCGGTGATGAACGTCGGAACTGTTGAACAGGTCGGAACGCCAAAGGAAATATACGAGAACCCGCGGACGGAATTCGTGGCCAGCTTCATGGGCAAGACCAACGTTATCCCTGCAAAGGTGGTCGAGAGGGAAGGCGACCGCGTTACTGTGGAGTTCGAACACTTCCGGCTGGATGGGCTCACCTACACCGGGGAAAAGGATGAGGTTGTCCTTGTCATAAGGCCGGAGAGGATTCAGCTGAAGCCCGGGGAAAACACCGTGGCAATAGAGGGAACGGTCGACCTCGTGGAGTACTACGGTTTCTTCGTCGAAGTAATAGGCCTCTTCGGGGAGACGAGAATCATTGCAAGAACGATAAGCGACAGGGAAGTGGGCAATCTGAAACCAACCCAACCGGTAACGTTCTACATCGACAGGAGAAACATTATAGTCCTCCCAAAACAGCAGCTTTAAATCTCCATTCCCCAACCTTTTTTGGTGAGACCATGCTCGAAAGCTTTTTGGAAGGCAGGGTCTACGAAGTCCTCTTGGTCACGGAATCCAACGTTACACCCGTGGGTGTGGTTAGGAGGGGGGATAGCCTCACTTTCAAACTCTTTCCCGGGAAGAGTTTCCGGGATCTCCTAAAAAACCCAAAGGCCAGCGTTCAGTTGACCAATGATGCGGAACTCATCGTCAAGTACGCCCTTAACATGGAAACCGGTGTGGAAATAGAAAAATTCAAAGATTGGAGATGGATCAAAGGACTTCCGGGGTTGTATGGGGCGGTTGAGTACCAAATTGAAGAATGGGCCGACGAAATTGGAGAAACAAGTGTTCTGAAGGCCAAGTTTATCCCCGTGGGGCAAATAAGGGGAAAGTTGATGGATATGCCCTTCAGCAGGGCCGACTGTGCACTCGTTGAAATGGCCGTTCTCTTCACCCGTTATCTCGTGAAACCCAGCGAGGAAGTCCGACAGAAACTTTTGGAACTCAGCTACCTTTACACCCATCTCGGAGGACGTTCTGATGCGCACGAATACATGGTGGCCCGTTTAACAGAAAAAGGTCAAAAGAATTGAAAAGAATAGTCCCTTTGGACATTTTTAGAGCGGGAAAAGTTTTAAGCGCCTTTCATCTCCTTTCTGACGGTGATACCATGGCCAAGCGGCTGCTTGTAACCCTTGCAATTTTGCTCGGGTTTCTGACTGTTCTTGGAGGAGTTCCAGTTAGCGCATCGGAAAACTATGATGTGACGTACAGCAAGTTCCTCGAACAGCCAGCTCCCGCCGTTCCGGCTTTTGTAATTCCCGGAGGCACATTTAGTCTCCACGTCAAGGCCGGGATTCAGGTGGAGGAAATAAGTGCAGTGTCTGTGCTACACGGGCCATACAAGCTGTCAATAGTAGGGAAGAGCGAGAACACGCTCACCATAAAGGTACCGGAGGAAATAGTCCCCGACACCTACTTCCTCCTGATAAAGACCAACAAGGGGACCCTCGTCCTTCCCAACGGACTCAAAGTATTCAAGGAGTGGCCCGACAAACTAAAGATAGCGTGGGTTAGTGACACCCATGTAACGAGCAGTGCAAAAATAGGATTCGTCTGTGGGGAATACTTCCAGAGGGACATCTATGAACTTGAAAAATACTGCTCGGCCCCCATTCCGCTCCACAGTGTTGTCGCAACCGACAGTGCCTACACGTATTGGGCCATGAAAGGGGCGGACCTGATAATAAACACGGGAGACGACGTAGACAGCAGCAGTGATCTGATCGGCTACAACATAATGTACGGAATAATGGAGCGGACGGCCGCCGATGGAATGAGTCACCTCAGCATAAAGGGCAACCACGACGACCCTCCAACGGTTTACAGCAAGCTCATAGGACCTCCAAGGTTTTACGTGACAGTAGGTAAGTTCATAATCATCGGCCTCGATACCGGCGGCGACCGTGGCTACCCAACGATGGATGAGATCGAATGGATGGAGAAGGTTCTTGACGAGCACAGGAACTACACCCCAATAGTACTTTACCACCACCCGTACTTCTTCGCCCCGCGCTGGAACTACCTCGGTGGTGTAATCTCTGGACTCGATCCCTTCAATGACAACGATTGGAACCAATTAAAGAACTACCTCCGCTATTGGGCGGGAGACGATGCCGTTGCCAGGAGGTTCCTCGAGGACGTGGTTAAGTACAACATAATTCTGACGATGAGCGGACACATCCACCACGACATGTACTGGAGGTACGTTGACAAAGAAGGTCACGTCCACTACTTCCTGACGCTCACCTCGACTGGCGCTCCGGACAAGGAGAGCAACCCTGCAAGCAAACCTGGCTACAGCCCGACCTGGTACGGAAGCAACTACGTGGTTGTTAGTGCCAACGGAAGCGTTGAAATGCCCTATGTCACTGTGAAGTTCAACGGCGACAAAGTCACCAGCGATTTCATGAGCGTTCCAGTTCCCCAGGAATTCATGATATTCAGGCACAATTCAAAGGTTGGAACCGTTGCAAAGTTCATCAACGAGCTTAACCATAGCATTACGGGACCGATAACCTTTGTCATACCCCAGGGGGCAAAGATAGATCCAGAGCACACCAACATCACCTACAAAGTCCTCGGGGAGAGGCAGATAGGTGATAAACACTACCTCATGGTGAACGCCACAGTTCCAACAGGAATCTCGCAGATAGTTATAACAAAGGAAGGCGACGGCGAAAAGCCAAGCGTCCAGATCGCCTACCTGCAACCAACGCATCCCACCCCCGGCAAGCCCTTCATGGTCTACCTCACAGCCAGCGACAACCTTGGCATTAGGGATCTCTACGCAGAGGTACTTGATGAAAACGGAAAGCCGGTGAAATATGGGAAGGTGAGCGCTTTCCCTGCGGAGGCCGGAAGTGGAAAGCCCGACAACGACTTCTACACGATCGAACTCCCGCCCCTAAAAGAGGGCAAGTACAAGCTCCAGGTGGTGGCCGTTGACTTTTACGGCAACAGGGAAGTTGTGAGCAAGGATATTAACGTAAAAGGCTACACGCCGACGAGCACTAGCACGGGTAGCTCGACCACCAGTGCCGGCAGTGGAATCTGCGGTCCGGCTTTAATAGTGGCCTTGGCCGCGGTGCCACTCCTCCTCAAGAGGAGACACTGACCCATTTCCTTTCTTTTCATGACTTTCGGGTATGGAAGCCTTTTTAAACCCTCCATTAAAGGGTGGGTTGGTGGTGGGGGTGAAGTTTAAAGGCAGGGCCTTTGGCAACCTCGTGAGAATAGAGTTCGATATCTTAACCCTCGGGGAGTTAAAGATTGAGGATCTGCGGGACTTTAACGTTAACTCGATTAAAATAGAGCTCAAACCAACCTCATCTGGAATCAAGGTCGTCGGAATATGGGAAGGACCCGTTGAGGGGGTTGGTGAGGGGATAAAGCTCGCCCTCTACGAGAGTTATAAACTTCGCGAGAGAATCCTCAACCGCATAAAGAGTAAAACCGAGGCCATTCGGAGTACAATGAAACAGCTTGGATTCAGGGAAGAGGTCGAGGGTTATGGAAGCGTTCTCAGGTTCATCAAGAGGGTGGGAGCTTACGAGATAGTCGTGATGGCATCAACCACCGACGACGTTGTTAGGGTCGAAGTTTACGGGAACGACAAAAAGATCATAACCCCAGAGATGGAGAGTATCTTCGAGGACGTCGAGATAGAGGAGCTCGAGGTGTACGACCTCGAAAACGAGAGAGAAGAGCGGCTTGTGATAAACCTTGAGATCCCCGGAAACGAGGAAAAACCAGAGAAAAAAATTGTGGAAGCCATTAGGATGATAGAAAACATGCTGATGACCTAACGGTACTTATTCTCAAGCTGCATCCTTTTTATCTTTGACCCTATACCCCGTATGGGCGCGTAGTCTTCGCTGATTATTCTGCCCGTTTTTGTGTCTATCTTCCCGTAGTAATAGTTCTCCTTTCCCGAGAGCTTTATAACTATATAGCCTTCCTCCTCGTAGTGGGTGAGCCTTTCTATCTGCAATCTCTCTTCACCGTATTTTCTCCTGATGTGTGTTATGAAGCTCTCCTTAACTGCCATCTCCGTATGGCGGACTTTTTTCTCCAAAAGTCTTCCCGAAGAGCGCTCAAGAGTTAGAACCCCAACGTATTTACTTCCCGCGAACTCGACCTCCCAGTTTTCCTTCAATGTGACGGCCTTTATGGAGGCATCCTCCTCTATTTCACCGACAAGCCCTTCAGCGATTTCCCTGAGAACCTCCTCCTTCAGAATTCTGTCCATCTCCCGAACCAATCGCCCGTCCTTGCTTACCAAGAGCTTAACGTGATGCCTTTCATCGTCCACAGTGAAAACGTACTCAAAGTCTCCCTCATCAATTTCAACAACCTTCAACTCCCCGTACTTCTCGGTTAGGAGTTCCTGGGCCCGCTCCTTGGTTATCTCCACAAAATAATCCAGGACATCTCCCGAGAGCCCATCAACCTTCACCCTGACCTTCCCGTCCTTACTTTCTCCCCTGAGTTCTATGAACTTGTGATCCTTAACTGAATACGACGAAAGCTTGAGGCCCTTCACCGGAAAGTTTTCCTCGATAAGGGGTTTTATGGCCTTAAATGCCTTCTTGGGAGAGACAAGAACCCTTATTTCCTCATACTCCGCTCGCGTCAGGTCGACTTCTACCACACTAATACCCTTAGAAGTCTCTATATCAGCCACGAGGACCTTCCTTCCACGTTCGATTCCAAGGATTTTTCCGCGGGGATAGGTCTTTTTCAACAGTTCATCCAGGGCTTCATCGTTCATCAGCACATCCGTTCCGAGCAGTCTTCCGGTGAACTTGTTGAACGAGACCTCAAAGTCAAACCTCTTAGTCCTTCCAATCACCTTGAGCTTCCAGCCCTCCACCTTCGTCTCCGTCCGTTCTATCTTCTCCCCAACTTTTCCCTCAACGAGCTCTCGCGCCGCTTCAAGGAAGTATTCATCGGGAAGGGGCTGAAGGGAGAACTCCACTTTCCACGTTCCAATGTCAACAATCGCCCTACCCCTGTTGTCCCCCACCTCGATGTCCACAACGGCCTTCTTTGGAACGTAGACCTTCCTTCTGTCGAGAACGTTTATCTTGAGCTCTGGAACGTCGAGTTCTTGTGAAGCCCGACCCTTGAAGAATAGAACCGCCTCACTCGGACTCAGGGAGACCTCAATTTCCTTCTCACTGGCCACCACTATGGAGGAGTCGTTGAGCATGGCCTTTCTAACGGCTGACTTCAGTTTTTCGTCGGAGCTGCTCTTCAGAACTATCTCATCCTTTGAGAACACCACGGCACGGCCTTTTTGCTCCTCAGCACTCCAGGAGATTATGTATGCACTCGAAAGCAGGAGCTTCAGATGGGATATCTCGACTTCATCCTCTTTTACAGGGTACTTTCCTGTCACGTGCTCTAAAACCTTCTTCTTCAAGAGGTCCAGAGAGAAGTCGAAGAGAAGGGGTGCATCAAGCTCTATGGAAAGCAGACCCACTCTTTTGGACACGCTCTCCCTCAGCTCCCTCGCCTTTTCAACAAGCTCCTTCGTGGGCTCGATGCCGTAGTTCTGGAAAAGATTTGAAACCCTATCCCCGTCCCATGGAATTATTCGCCCCCTGTACTCCCTGGATATCAAGAGTCGTGCATCCTTGGTGAACCCTGCAGGGGAGACAAGGATCCCCCTGTCAGCCTTGTGCTTATCAATCACATCGGCGAAGACATTGACATCCTTCGAAGTTGCCAACCCCTTTGGATGGAGGAGCACGACGACTTTCTCCGTTCCAGATAGGGGATCATCGCGAATCGCCACTACGTCCATTCCCCAATCGGCTCGTTTCAACACTCGTTCTACTTCCTTGAAGCCCATTCTCCTCAGGAGCTCCACTATGGCCCCAGTTAAGAAATCGCGCGAAGCCACCACAACGAGTTCACGACTCCACCCCATGGAAACCACCACAGAGAGTCATCAAAACCATCGGAACAAATGGGGCGCGATTCTATAAAAATCCTTCCCCCAATTATCACTTAAAGTGTCCAAAATAAGCTTTTAACCGGGGTGTTTTTACAAATCGATGGTGGTGGGATGTTCAAACTTGGAGACTTTGACTACAGAGACAGAACCGTGTTTCTGCGCCTCGACCTCAACTCACCGGTAAAGAACGGAAAGATAATCAGTGATGCCCGCTTTAGGGCGGCTCTCCCGACGATAATATACCTCTTAGAGCACGGGGCAAAAGTCGTCATAGGAACCCACCAGAGCAAACCCTACAAGGAAGACTACATCACCACGGAGCAGCATGCTGAAATCCTAAGCCGCCTACTCGGCCAGGAGATTGAATACGTTGAGGACGTATTCGGAAAATATGGGCGCGAGAGGATAGGGGCTTTAAAACCAGGCGAGGCGATTATTTTAGAGAACCTCAGATTTTCAGCCGAGGAGGTAAAATACAAACCCCTCGAGGAGTGCGAAAAGACCTTTTTTGTGAGAAAACTCTCACCGCTCATAGACTATGTAGTGAATGATGCCTTTGCCGCTGCCCACCGTTCCCAGCCTTCTCTTGTGGGCTTTGCAAGGCTGAAGCCCATGATAATGGGCTTTCTCATGGAGAGAGAAGTTCGAGCCCTCACTAAGGCATACAATACCGGGGAGAGGCCGAGGGTCTACGTGCTCGGCGGTGCAAAGGTTGACGACTCCCTCCGTGTTGCCGAGAACGTTCTGAGAAACGGCCGGGCCGACCTCATACTCACCGGAGGACTGGTTGGTCACGTGTTCACCCTTGCCAAGGGCTTTCACTTAGGCGATGCCAACATAGAGTTCATGGAGCGGAAGGGCCTCTTAGAGTTCATTGATTGGGCGGAGGAAATACTCAACGAGTTTTACCCCAACGTAAGAACTCCGGTCGATTTCGCGGTTGATTACAGGGGGACGCGCGTCGAAGTTGACCTGCTGAGCGAAGAAAAGTGGCTTTTTGACAACCATCTAATCCTCGACATAGGCTCCCGAACGGTCGAGAAGTACCGTGAGGTGCTGATGAAGGCCAAGATAATAGTAGCCAACGGACCGATGGGCGTTTTTGAAAGGGAAGAGTTCGCCCTCGGGACAGTCGGCGTCTTCAGGGCAATAGGTGAGAGTCCGGCCTTCAGCATAGTCGGCGGCGGCCACTCGATAGCGAGCATATACCAGCACGGCATAACAGGCATAAGCCATGTCTCAACGGGAGGTGGAGCTATGTTAAGCTTCTTCGCAGGGGAGAAACTCCCGGTTCTTGAGGCCTTTAGGATAAGCTACGAAAGATTTCGGAATAAGTTGGGAGGAAAAACCTGGAAAAATAGGGAGAACTGGAACCGCTCTCCAAAGTAGCAAAACGGTTAGTTCAAACAACACCGCTAACGAGTGAGATCACCCTCCCCATCCGGCCAGTTATTGCGCTTGAAGCGCTCGCCGTGCTCCTTTCTGAAAACGAACTTTAAGCCGTACCTCTTTTTAAAGGGAAGCTTGAGCGTGTTGTAGAGTAAAACCAGCGCCGGATGCTTGACGGGATCGTCAACGGGCCTCAGCGCGCCGGTCGGACATGCTTGGACGCAGATGTAACACATCCTGCAGCTCCAGGGATTGCTCATAAAGGGTCTGAGTCGAACCTTGTATTTGACCCCAAAAAGGCTCACCTTCATTGGAACGACTTCCCAGATTTTATCGGCAAAGGGGCAAACGAAGATGCATTCGTCACCCCCACCGCATATTGGATAGTGTATTACAAGTGGGGCCGTTTCCTTCATTTTTTCATGGAAATCCTTCCAGTCGGGAACGTTCACAAGCTATCACCGAGGAGAACAAGCTTTATCCGCCTGGCACATTCCCGAAAGACCCTTTCCATCTCTCTCCGTTGATCCCCACTTAGATTCTCAACCTTCCCAAAGAACTCCCTGAAGGCCTCCTTAAGTTCATCTCCCCCGAGCTCAAGAAAGAGCTTATACGCTCTCATCTTTTTCCGTATCTCTTCAAGCTCTTCCCGGTGTTCCTCCAGGTACTCTAAACCCCTCCCAGTTATCCTGTAATTTTTTCGCTCACGCCCTCCAGTTTCGACGACGTCAATCAGTCCACTCCTTTTAAGGGACGAAAGGATGGGGTAGACAGTTCCAGCACTGAGCTTTATTCCGTACAACTTTTCAAGCTCTGCCATTATTCCGTAGCCGTGCATCGGCTCCCTCAGGAGGTCGAGGATGAGAACCCTCATGTATCCCCTGAAATTTGGCCTCTCCATAGATTCCACCGATATATCGTTCGATATATTTCATTTATAAAGCTTTTCCAGGGAATTGTAAAAACCAGGACGCTATAAAAAACGCAATCTTTATACCTTCTTCATCAATTACAAAAAACGGTGTTCGTGATGAAGAGGGTAGCTACCCTGCTCATAATTATGATACTCCTCGCCCTCGGCCTCACGGAAGCAACATCGAGCTCCCAAGGAGGTCCGGTTCTCAGGGGAAAAATCCTCGGATGGGATGCCGTAAACCTCAGTTGGAGTCCAGTCAAAGGGGCAAAAGTTTACGAGGTGTACCGGAGTGGTGATATCCAGGACTTGGTATCCCCCAACAACCTTATTGCCACCATAAATTGGAGCAACCATCAGAAATATCGACCCGGATGGGTCTACTTACCGAATGAGACCGTGGAGTACAGGGGAAAGCTGTGGATGGCAACCAACATCACCTCCGAGGAGCCCGGTGGGGATGGATGGACTCTTATTGGACCAGTTACCCCCGTAACTTCCTACGCCGATGGAAACCTTGAAGGCAACAGAACCTACTATTACGCAGTCGTACCGGTGATGAATGACGGGAAAAAGGGAAAACCTTCCAACACCCTCATAGTCAAAACCCCTCCCCAGCCCTACAGGGTCGTGGTGTATTACATCTCATGGGGAGTCTACGCGAGGAAGTTCTACGTAAAGGACATTCCCTGGGAGAAGGTTACCCACGTAAACTACGCCTTTCTGAAACCCCTTGAAAACGGAACGGTAACATGGGCCGACAACTGGGCGGATCCGAGCAACCTTGAAGCGTTCAAAGAGTTCAAGAAAAAATATCCGGCAGTTAAGATCCTCGTCTCCGTTGGCGGATGGACCCTCAGCAAGTACTTTTCGGACGTGGCGGCAGACCCCGAAAAAAGAGGAGAGTTCGCGGAAAGCGTGTTGCGGATTATAAGGAAATACGAGCTCGATGGTGTCGACATTGACTGGGAATACCCGGGTGGAGGCGGGATGGAAGGCAACCACGTACGAGCCGATGACGGGAAGAACTTTGTTCTGCTCCTCAAAGAACTTCGGAAGCAACTTGATGCAGCGGGAAGGGAAGATCACAAACACTACCTCCTCACCGCGGCGGTATCGCCCAGCCCCGAGATAGCGGGGAGGGTGGACTGGGAGAAAGCGATGAAGTACCTCGACTTCATAAACGTCATGACCTACGACTTTGCAGGGACATGGATTAACGTCACGAACCACAACGCGCCCCTCTACCATAACCCGAAGTCCCCC
>JALSNG010000043.1 GCA_026987155.1 Thermococcus sp.
ACAATACTGTTCGAGTACCTTGAGTTGCTCCACTCCCTTGACAGACTTTTCAACCACAGGGTGGCCTCTATAGCAAAGACATTTTACAGGGACGACGTGGTGAGGAGCGTCTTAAAAGAGCAAATCGTCCCAATGCTTGATGCGCCAGTCCTCGATGCCCTATCGAGTAAAAGAGGATACGTTCCTTTTCAACCAGTAGAAAAAAAGGAGAAGTCATTGACCCTCTTTATAGACGACCTCATAGACGAGGGGCACTTTGGCAACCTACTCAAAGTTGTTGACAGAAAGGTTAACGGCGACAAGAGGACATACCTCGAGAAGATATTCCCCTTTTACATCAGGTTTGTCGACGGTGGAATCATATACCTACTCGAAGTTCCAGCGTATCAGAATCCGGAGGAAACGATATCCCTGATACTCTCAGTATCGGAGGATGAGTACGTCGTCCCCCTTGAATACGCCCACCACGCAGTAGTGATAAAAAAACCAGAGTTCGAGGCCTACGTGAATGCCATACTAAGCGCCCTCGTCAGCGAGGATGAGAGATTCCTGAGCTTCCTGAGGTATGGTAGGGAGCCGCTCGAGTGAAAACCTTCACTCCGAAAGGCTTATTAACGCCCACTACTTTTTACGCATGGTGGTGGTGTGATACGCGTCGAGAATCTTGTCAGAAAATTCGGTCCCACAGTGGCTGTGAAGGGGATAACATTCACGGTCAAAGACGGCGAAATTTATGGCCTTCTTGGCCCCAACGGAAGTGGTAAAAGCACAACGATGAAGATTCTCGCCGGAATAATCCCTCCGAGCGAGGGAGAAGTAACCATCAACGGGATAGATGTCTCCAAGAACCCCCTCGGAGTGAAGATGATAGTCGGCTACGTCCCAGAAACACCGGTTCTATACGAGAGCCTAACTCCAGTCGAGTTCTTCAACTTCATCGGGAGTGTGAGGGGAATTCCAGAGGAAGCACTCCAAGAGCGCGTGGAGACCTTTATAAAAGCCTTTGGGATAGAGAGATACCTCGGAGAAATGATAGGTTCGTTGAGCTTTGGCACAAGACAAAAGATCTCGCTCATATCCTCTATGCTTCACGATCCCGAAGTTTTAATCCTTGACGAGGCAATGAATGGCCTCGACCCCAAGAGCGCGAGGATTTTGAGAGAGCTTCTGCTTCAATTCCGAGAAGAGGGCAGGAGCGTTGTCTTCTCCACCCACGTGCTTGCCTTGGCCGAGACGATGTGTGACCGTGTTGGCGTTATCTACAACGGTGAGCTCATAGCGGAGGGGACACCTGAAGAACTCAAAGAATTCGCCCACGAGGAGAGCCTTGAAGACGTGTTCCTCAAGCTGACCGAGAGCCAGGAAGAGGTGGTAGGAATAGTGCAAGCGCTCAGGGAGGCCCTTTAGGGTGGTAGCATGTGGCCGATAGTCAAAATCCTCTACCGGGAGCTCCACTACAGGCGGTTAAAAAGCAACCCCGGGATAGCGGCCGACCCGGGGAAGCTTGGGGAGCAACTCAAGAACGCGGGAGATATAAAGCGGGGCATGGCCCTCCAGTCCTTTGCCTTTCTCTTCTTCGGAATCATGATGGCAGGGAGTATCGCCGGAGCGGAGGACGAGACGAGAGCGTCCGTTATGTTCGCAACATATGCGCTCTTGCCTTTCATAATGGCCCTCTACACTACCACTGTCAACGCTTCCTACGCAGTCTCTATGGGGATCTTTGAGCCCCTCAAGCCCCTGCCGATAAGGACCGGCTCAAAGTACCTCAGCCTTCTCCTGGCGATAGACAACGTTCCTGCCGTTATAGCTCTCCTGCCCGCTGTTATTGTTATGACCGCAGAATACGGCCTTCCGGGTTTTCTCGGCCTGCTCTGGATCCTTACCGGGACTTTCCTCGGCCACGTCCTTGGACTGATAGTTTTCACCTTCTTCGGCTCCGCGAGCGTCGGTGGCAGGCTCTCGAAGCTCAGAACCCTCGCCAGAACCATGGGGATTATTCTCTTCATCAGCATGTTCTACGCTCTCAACTATTTCCAAGAGTACGTGAGAAAACACTACGAGGAACTCTTGCCCTTCTTTGCTAAGTACTCCATGGCCTATCCATTTTCCGTCGCTTCAATAACCGAGCCGCTCAGCTCACTACTTCTTCTCCTTAGCTACCTCACGGTTCTCATTCCGCTTTACCTCTTCATCCTGCGGAAGTTGTGGGGGAGAATGGACGAGGTCAGGGGTTCCCATGCAAAAACGGTTTCTTTCAAGGCCGAGACCCATAGTCCACTCTTAGCCCTCCTCCTCAAGGACCTTAGGATAGCCTTCAGAAAGAGTGCCCTGCTCGTTGGCCTTATCTTTCCCCTCTTCATAATACTGCCGAGTGCATACAATATTCTCGTTTCCGGCCCAGTGAGGAAATGGGCGATCGTCTCGGTTCTATTCATGATGGCATGGGTGACATCAATCAGCATTGACACGGTGCTCAAAATAGACGGGAAAGCGTTTGAACTGTTACAAACCCTCCCCATCACAGTTGGACAGTTTATAAGGGGGAAGCTCCTCGTTATGAACGTCATCCCGGTTACCGCTGCGGTTGGACTTGTACTTGCAGTTTCTTACCTCAATCCAGGGGAGATAATCCTCCTGCCAGTAGCAATAGTACTCCCGCTCCTCACATCCTCCGTGGCAATGGCCTTCTTCTACTGGAACGAGAGGGAGCTTTCGGTGCCGGAAACCAACTTCGGTCACGTGATGATCTTGATGATTCTCAACGGAATGGCCCTCGGGACAGTATTTGCTCTCTGGTACTTCTTCGGCTATGCCTACGCGCTAACCGTGGCGACTTTAGGGCTTTTCCTCGTTCAAGGGGCCATCAGCAGGTGACGTGGAATATCGCGAGAACCCTCTTCCTCCTGTGCACTTCGTTGAAGAGCTTTACCGCCTCGGCTGTGGGAAGCTCATAGACCTCCTTCCCCCTCACCAGCGACCTGCTTTCCGGCAAAAGCGAGAGGTAGCCGTAGAAACCCGTGCCAACTATCAAACTCTCAAAGTCCTCTACCATATATTCCCTCAGCTCATCTGGATCGAGCTTATGACTTGTTCCGTGTTTTTCCTTGCTGAGCCACTTTTTGCGCCTTTCAATTCTCCCACTGGGATAAACAACCACATCGTGGTCGTAGACTTTTCCATCGACGGCTATTTTCCCAAAGGCGGGATATTCAACCTTCATAGCGACCCTCCGTTATCGTATGTCCAAATTTTTCGAGGTTGGATACTCTTCAACAATTTTTTGATCAAGACTGCGTTTTTCCTCAAGGATGAAGTTTTTCAACGTGTCCGGGGTCAGGATGGGAACAGTTGACTTTCCTATGACAGTTCCAGAAGCGGTAAACACTATCACCGGTTTAA
>JALSNG010000044.1 GCA_026987155.1 Thermococcus sp.
CCGCTCCTCAGGTGCCTGAAGAGGGCCTTCTCGGCACCCAGGACCTGTATGGTCGATGCCGGCATCATGGCAAGCTCTTTAAGGCCACCGGCGAGGCTGAGCAACCTGGCACCGAGCTTGGCACCGACGAGGGCTTTGATGTTCGGGGCAACCTCATCCATCGCAGTCTCAAGGTAATCCTCTATCTGACGCCTGAGCTTGTAGAGGTCGCCTATCTCGCTGGCCAGCTTCGTTATGACCTCACTGTCGAACTTGCCGAGAGGTGCCCCCATTGACGTTTCCGCAGCCTTCAGTATCTTCTCGATCTTTCCCTCGGGGAAGCCCAGACTCTTGAGCTTCTCCTCGCTCACGTTCTCCCTTGGGCCAATCTCCTTGACGAACGCCACGTACTGCTCGTGCCTCGGGAGCATCTCATCGAGCTCCGGAAAGTGTAGACCGTACCATTCCCTCAGGCGAGAAACGAGGAGATTTATAACCTTGTCAATGTCGTCCAAAGCTTCGATAGCCTGGATAATCATCTTATCGCGAGCGCCGCTCTGCTCCTGTATGCGAAGCCTTGTTAAAGCCACGCCGGCGCTGAAGTACTCATCAAACCAGTCCTCCCCCAAAAACTCCTCTGGACTGGAGCGGAGCTTCTCTCCGGCCATGTTGGGAAACTCCGCTGTGGCTGAATAGCCAATCTCTTTGAGGTTCCTCGCAAGTTCTGTATCCTCAACCACAAAACCATCGTAGCCTTTAGCCCTAAGCTCGTCGAGGAAAGAAATCAGCTCGTCGCTTGGCTCACCCTTTAAGAGCTTATCAAGGCTCAATTCCGGTCTCCCAGAGAAAACCTTCTGGCCAATTAGATTACCGCTCTCGTCAAAGGCATAGAGGCCCCTGACGTTTTCAGCTATGTAAGCTTTCATCATCATCACCATCTCGGTTTTTGTTCCCGGGGTATAAAAGGCATACCCCTTTTAAGTCATATTGGTGGGAGAAGGTCAGAGAAAAGAGAAAGCATCAGTCCTCCCAGGGTTCGGTGTACTTTAACGCCCAGCCGAACTCCTCCTTGAGGATGTCTATGGCAGCGCTCGGCGGGATTATGCCGCGCTCGGTTATGATGACGTCGATGTATTCAGGAGGAGTAACGTCAAAGGCCGGATTCCAGACCTCTATGTTATTAGGCCAAGTCTTGAGCTCTTCCTCGGGGATGACCTCATAGGGGTCGCGCATCTCTATCTCCACCAGCTGACCGAGCATCGTCTCAGGATGGAACTTGTAGGTTTCCGCGGCAATCATCGTCCAAATCCTGTGCTCCTTGGCGGTAAGCGCTATCAAAGCCGTCCCAATCTTGTTTATGACCGCGCCATTGACCGTTATACTGTCTGCACCCATAACGACCTTGTCGGTCATCTTCATGTAGTGCCTCGCCGCACTGTCCACGACGTAGATAACAGGAATGCCATAGCCGGCCAGTTCCTTCGCGGTGAGCTTACCCTGCCACTTTGGCCTCGTTTCAGTGACTATGACCCTTATGTCCTTGCCCTGTTCGAATGCCGTTCTCATGACGCTTATTGCCGCTTTGCTGTGACAATGGGTCATTATGACGTCTCCATCCTCTATGCGCTTTGCACCAATCTCCCCAATCCTCTCTATTGCTTTCTCAGAGTTGTAAATGAACTCCTTGGCCGCGTTTATGATAACGAATTTAAGCTGATCGAGGTCCGCACCACTCGAATAAGCAACTTTTCCGCGATGCATCACGTAACGGAGAGCATTCGGTAGAGAAACAGCCGTAGGCCTCGTTTCATATAGAATCTTCGCAGCATCTTTCATTTCATTCCAGAATTCCTCAACGGTTCCAGCTTTGCTGGCTTCAGCCTGGATCTGAAGTGCATAAGCTGCAAAGCGAGCTATTTTCCCGGCACCCCTGATCTCCATGTTCCTTATTTTCTCAGCTATCTCAAGGACTTCCATCATGACCGGCAACCCAACCACCTCCGTGCATACCCTACACTGGGGCTAAATATTTAAAGAACTTTTCCCGTTCATCAATGACCCAGCATGTTCCCCAAAGTCCCCAGAAAACCCCCGAAAATCTTTACAAAGGTAAAAGGAGGCATGGAAAGCGAGGAAAGGTTTATAACTCCCTTCGCCCTACCCCCAATGTATAAAGACGTTGACATGATCAGACTTGTTCATCCGGGGGTAGGGACGATGACGATGGAGGAAAAGCTTATGAAAAAACTGGGATCGGGGTCCCTTGAGTTTGAGGCTTATTTTTCGGAGAAAGCTCTGGAAATGAAAGCTTCTGAGATAAGGGAACTCCTGAAACTCGTTGAGACTGGAGACGTTATAAGCCTCGCGGGAGGTCTTCCGGCTCCCGAGACCTTTCCAGTCGAGACCATAAGAAAAATATCCCAGGAGGTTCTCGAAAAACACGCCGACAAGGCCCTTCAGTATGGCACTACGAAGGGGTTCACACCGCTCAGACTTGCGCTGGCCAAATGGATGGAGAAGCGCTATGGGATCCCCACCAGCAAGGTGGAGATAATGATGGTCGCGGGAAGCCAGCAGGCGCTGGACTTAATCGGAAGGGTGTTCATAAACCCCGGAGACACCGTGGTGGTGGAGGGACCCACCTACTTGGCGGCGCTCAATGCGTTCAAATACTACGAGCCAGAATTCGTGAGCATACCCATGGATCACGACGGCATGATTGTGGAGGTCCTTGAAGAAAAGCTGGCGGAGCTTAGGAAAAAAGGAAAAAAAGTGAAGTTCGTCTACACGGTTTCAACCTTCCAGAATCCAGCGGGAGTCACGATGAGCCTTGAGAGAAGGAAGAAGTTAGTAGAGCTTGCCAGGGAATACGACTTTCTGATAGTCGAGGACAACCCCTACAGCGAGCTTCGCTACTCCGGAAAACCCATCCCTCCGATAAAACACTTCGATGAGGAAGGTAGGGTCATATACCTTGGAACTTTCTCAAAAATACTCGCACCGGGCTTCAGACTCGGATGGATAGCGGCACACCCCCATTTCATCCGAAAGATGGAGATAGCCAAACAGGCCGTTGACCTGTGCACCAACACCATTTCTCAGGTGATAGCCTGGAAATACGTGGAGGAGGGCTACCTCGACGAACACATTCCGAAGATAATCGAGTTCTACCGGCCGAGAAGGGATGCCATGCTTGAGGCCCTTGATGAGTTCATGCCCGAAGGTGTCGAGTGGACGAGGCCCGAGGGCGGAATGTTCGTCTGGGTCACCCTTCCAGAAGGCATCGACACCAAACTGATGGCCGAGAAGGCCATAAACAGGGGCGTTGCGTACGTCCCAGGAGAGGCCTTCTTCGCCCACCGCAACATCAAGAACACCATGCGCCTTAACTTCACCTACGTCCCAGAGGACACCATAAGGGAAGGCGTCAAAAGGCTCGGGGAGGTAATCCGGGAAGAACTCAAGAAGCGCGGGCGTTAAAGGGGAACAAGGTGCGAGCCGTCGCAACTTGGAAAAGAGCGGTAACCTTCACGGCAGGAACCGAATGTTATCCCCTTTTCCACGATTTTTTCCTCCGCTTTTCTCAAAATCTCAAACCTCAGTTCCTTTGGAAGATAATAGTAGCCGCCTATCTTCTCGCCCTCCTCGTATAGCGGCCACAACCTCCCCATCAACTCCGGGAACTTTGCGAACATCCTCCTCTTTGAGTCGGGCCTCAGCTTCAACGTTGAAACTGTTATGTGGCTCACGAAACTTAGAGCATCGACCGTTTCCTCGAAATCCTCCCAAGTGTAGAAGGGTATTATCGGATCAATGCGGGCATAAACTGGAATTCCCGCTTCCTTAGCCTTTTTTAGAGCCTTTATCCTTGCCTTAGGTGAGGGGGCGTTTGGCTCTAACAGCTCTGCCTTTCTCCCATCAACGGTCGTTACAGTCACCCCCACGGCACAGTGGAGTTCTCTCAGAATATCAATATCGCGCTCAAAGATGTCCGACTTCGTAAGAAGAAGACAGCGGACGTTATGACGTTTAAAGAGCTCTAAAACCTTCCGGGTTATGCCCAATTCCCTCTCCACCGTTGGATACGGATCCGAGGAGTAGGAGAGCGCTACGATGTAGCGCCTATCGAAACGCCTCAGTTCACGCTCCAGTTTTGGCAGAAGGCCCTCCTTTATCCTCACCCGAAAGGCGTTGGGAATGTAGCCCGTTATGTAGCAGTATACGCAGGCGTGGTCGCAGCCGGTGTATACGTTTAGCGTGTACTTGAAAGGGCACGTGCAAAGTTTCGCCTTCCAGGGGTCGAATGGACGGATGTACATAACCAAAGGTTCAAAAAGGACTTAAAAGGTATTTCGCCAACTCCAGGGGGTGGTCGAATGGGTGAGGTTAGGGGAAAGGTGAAGTGGGTTGAAGGTATGCAGTTCGTCGGAAAAATGGAGACAGACCAGTGCGGTATAATCCTCGGTGAAGGTGGAATAAGCCCGATGAAGCTCCTCCTCCTAAGTGTAGCTGGCTGTACTGCCTACGATGTCGTTATGATACTCCAAAAGATGCGCGAACCTATTGAGGGACTTGAAGTTGAGATTTCGGGCAAAAGGAGAGAGGAGCACCCTAAGGTATACGAAAGGGTTCATCTTCACTACAAAATCCACGGCGACGTGAGGGAGGAGAAAGCCAAGCGGGCCATAGAACTCAGCCAGGATAAGTACTGCTCCGCGTCGGCCCACATCAAGCTGAGTGGTGCCAGGCTCACCTACTCCTTTGAGGTCATCGGAGGGGAGTAACTTTTTAACCTCCTCCCTTCCCCAACCTATGGGTGGTGGTGTGATAGAATTCCTCAAGCTCTTTGTCCTACTCTACGGGGGGCTCTTTGCAATTACAAACCCTATTGGAGCCGTACCGGTTTTTTTGAGTATAACACACGAGCTTTCCTCCAAAGAAAGGAAGGAGATAGCGACCAAGACGGCACTCACCGTCGTTGCAACTCTCTTCACGTTTGCCCTGATAGGCCAGTGGATATTCAAGTTCTTCGGCTCAAGTGTTGACGCCTTTGCGATAGCAGGAGGGATTCTGCTCTTCAAAATGGCCATGGAAATGCTCTCCGGAAAGCTCTCATCCGTTAAGATAAGCCGCGAAGAAACCGAGGAGTTTGGCGAAGAGGCCGTTACGCTGGAGGAGGTAGCTATAATCCCCCTTGCAATACCCCTTATCTCCGGACCGGGGGCAATAACAACGGTTATGCTTTACATGGCAAGAAGCGACTCCCTTCCACACAGGCTGACGGTCCTGTTCAGCATATTTGCAGTTGGGCTCACAGTCTGGCTGATCTTTTGCTCCGCCAACCGGATAAAAAGTGCCCTCGGGAGAGTTGGAATCAAGGTAATGACAAGGATGATGGGCCTGATACTTACCTCAATGGCCGTCCAGATGATAATCAACGGTATCAGGGGAGCTTTTGGACTTTAGGGAAAGGTTAATATCCCCACCGAACAAGAAAAGATGGTGTTAAAGATGCGGGGCGAACTTATAAGGATTTTAAGCTCGGTTGAAGAGAAGGCCAACGAGCTCAAACTCGACGGATACGAGCCAGATCTTGTGCTCTTTGGAAAGGAGGCCTACGACTACATAAAGGCGCAGATAACCGAGGAGTTTGGGAGCGAGGAGGAGGTAAGCGAGCTCTCCGGGATAAAGGTGAGAATCGTAGAGGAATTACGAGGCGACGCAGTGGTTATAGATAGCAAGGCCCTCGGTCTGGGCCTGGGAGGCGCAAAGCGCTTCAAGGTCGTCCTATAATCCCCCAGACCCTCCCGTCTCTCAATTCTATCCTCAATCCCCTGAGAACGAGCAGGCTGAGAGAGACCGCCATAACGTCCGCCAGGCTTCCAGGGTTTCTCAGGTCGCCCCTCTCGCGCATGAAGGCATCGAACTCCTCAAGGCTCAGCTCCCCTGCGAGAACCTTTCCAGCTTTTTCCCGAACGAGCTTCGCCTCCTCAAGGCCAGCCTTTCTAACTATCAGCGTGTCGATGTTTGTCGAGAGCAGCTCAACGAAGGCCCTCACGACCGTCTCCTCTAAGGGGAGCTCCTTTATAAGCTCGTAGAGCCTTCCAAAGGTGGAGTAGCTCAGCTCGTATTCGTTGAGCCACTCGCAGAAGATGAGTTCCCTTTCACAGCTCATCTCGGCGAGTTTAGCCAAGTTTATCCCGTCCTGGAAAAGCTCCCTGAAGGAATCGTCACTGTAAACGTCGTACTTTACCCCGCTGGGAATTCCCTTGGGGTTGGCTATCCTTATCGCCCGGTAGAGCTCCATCGTGTCCCTGACGGTTGATTCCTCTATCAGCAGTTTCGCTTTTTTCCTCGCATCGAGCATGTCGCGGCCCATTGCCAGCCCTATGATGAGGGGAAGCGAGAGGACGATGATGCCAAAGTTGGGGTTGGCGTCCTGGGCCTCGCGCGATGCCCCAACGGCACGCTTTATCAACTCGCCCAAACCGGCTTCCTTTGGTTCCAGCATGCCCTTTCTCAGAAGTTCCGCCGTCTTCACGGCCTCGTAGTAAACCCCCGTGACGGCAGTCTCTGCGAAGAGGAAGTGGTAAAGGGTCAAATCCCTGAAGTCCCGGTAGCGGTTCACGTTGCCCGGTTTTGGAACGGCCGCCTCAAGGAGAGGGCCGAGGGTAAAGGCTCTAACTATTCTCCACCGCTCCATTCACACCACCAGGTACAGTAGCAGGTAGATAAGGTAAAGGATTAACACGGCCCTCCTGAGGGCTCTTCTCGTCAGCATGTAGAGGCCAAAGGCCACCAAGGTCACCCCCCAGAAGGCGTCCCTTATATACGGCGCGTAAGGCCTGAGCCAGTCCAGGAAAGATGGATGAAACTCCCTCATAAGGAGGAGAAGGCCCAAAAACACGAATAGCCAGCCGAGGGTTCGCATCTCAATCACCCCTCGTGAGGAGGATTATTCCGACTATCAGGAACGCAACCGCGAGAAGCGTCCTGAAGTCCATGGCCGGGAGGAGAAACGGCATGAACGGACCAGCGAGAAGTATTGCACCCAGTACTATCAACAGGAGGGCGATTGCCTTCGAGTTTTCGTTTCCGGAAAAGACTTCCTCCAGCCTTTCCCCGGTCTCGTCTACCAGGTTTTCGAGCTTGTCCGAGAGGGATTTCTCCGTTTCTTCCCCCTCCTCGGGTATTATGAGCGCCGCGAGGAAGTAGAGCAGCGTCATGGCAACCGGGTTGAAAACGAGGAGAACCACGAAGATAAGCCTTATGAGGGTTGGGTCAACGTTGAGATGCTCGGCTATTCCACCGAGCACGCCTAAGAAAATCCGCTCCGTTTTTGACCTCACGAGCTTCCCAGCCATCTCTCCCACCGGGTTAGAAAAGATTGAGGGGCCTTAAAAATCATTGCCCCACGGAGACGTCGCCCACAACGTCGGATATCCTGATGGTGATCGGTCTTCCCTCGCAGGGGTAGGCCTTCCCAACCTTTCCGAGAACGTCGTCCAGAAAGAGGCTGACGGTGTAGTTGGGGGGCACGTGTATTCCAACGTCGCCCACGACGTCGTTTATGGTGACGTCTCCCCCCGCGTAGATTCTGACATCCCCAACCACATCGTCAACCCTGTATTCCGCGGGAGAATTGCTCACAACGTCCCCAACGGTGTCCTCGATGACCACCCTCGTGGCATTTGCCCCTATAGAAACGTCCCCAACGGTATTCTGAACCCAGACGTCGGCCAATTCCTTTCCAACTTCTATGACAATCCTTCCGTTTTTGTAATCCTCGCAGAGGTTGTGAGTACTAATCCCAAACCCGCTTCTCTTCTTTTCAACGAGGCAATAAACCATCAAAAAGCCTTTCTGGTAGGTTGCATTTACAGGGAGGTTGCTCTTAACCACAACCCCGCTAACGTCGGAGGAAATCAGCTGAACCTCTCCGACCACGTTCTTAACAGTTACAGATTCGGCGTCAAAGCGGCCGAGCTCCCTTAGAGGACCGGCGTCTTTTCTCGGAGTTATCCCCTCGATGTGGATGTCGCCGTGAAGGGCCAAGGCAGTTACGACTACACCAACGAGGAGCAGAACCATAACAACACCCACGACCGCACCCAAAAGCCCCGCCTTTCTGCGCATCATGGCCACCGATGAAAATTTCATCATTCACCGTATAAACCTTACGCCCAAGGGATGTCATCATATGAAACGCTACCTCCTCCCGGGCAAGAGGAGGTTTTCAAGAGAGGAATGTAGCATCCAAAAGTGCGAGGAGAGCTGGATGAGTGAAAACAATCGAAAATGAAGAAGCATCTCACTTCAAAAGCTTGACGAACTCCCTCATCCAGGCGTAGAGGTCGCCGGGATGCCTTGAGCTTACCCAGTTGCCGTCAACGACTACCTCCTCGTTCACCCACTCGGCCCCAGCGTTTATCAAATCGTCCCTGATGGTTATCGTGCTCGTTCCCTTCCTGCCCTTCAGCACTCCGGCCGAGATGAGTATCTGCGGGCCGTGGCAGATGCTGGCGACAGGCTTCCCTTCCTCGAACATCTTCTTGGTTACGGCAACGGCCTTCTCGTTGAGTCTCACCCTCTCAGGCGCCTTTCCACCGGGCAGGACCAGGGCATCGAACTCGTCAGGATCGACTTCATCAAAGCTCAGCTGAACCTCGACGGAGTAGCCGTGCTTGCCCGTTATCCTGCCCCTCTGGAAGCTGGCGATGTAAACCTCGTGGTTTTCTTCCTTGAGCCTGTGAAGGGGGTAGATAAGCTCCAGATCCTCGAACTCGTCTGCACTCAAAAGTAGCACCTTCATACAATCACCCCCGTACAGAAATAGATAAAAACAGAAGTTTATAACCCTTTCCGGGTAGAAGTAACTAAAGTGGCAGTTCGTTGGTTTCTTTATGTGTCTTCAGGACAACCATGGTGTGGGTCGCCTCAACACCGGATATCGATCCAATTTTGTCAAGGAAGTCGTTGAGCTCCTCGCTGCTTTTAGTCCTTATCTTAACGAGCATGTCGTAGTTTCCCGTAGTCTCGTAGACCTCAACGATCTTATCGTAGGCGCTCAGCTCCTTTGCAACGGAGGAGTACATCCCGGCCTTGCACTTCAGGAGGATTATCCCGAGGATGTTAAATCCAAGGGCGGTTGGCTCAAGGATGACGGTGAATTTCTTTATGACGCCCTTCTCCTTTAGCCTCTTTATCCTCTCGTAAACCGTGGATTCCGCCAATCCAACCTCCTTGGAGATCTCCCTCAGGGGTGTCCTGCTGTTTCTCTGAAGGATCGCAAGAATCTTCTTATCAACATCGTCCAGAGTTCCCCGCATTAATACCACCACCTGCAAAAATTTTTCGGGAGGATATATAAACCTGCCGATTGGGTGAAAAGAATACTTTTATAAAACTGCCAAGGCTTCTTAAGACAGAGCTTCTGGGAGGGTCAGAAATGCCAACCAACGTGACAGCAGAGTACCTGGCGGCGGAGGAGGAGTACAGAAACGCCAAGACTATTCCCGAGAAGATACGTGCCCTCGAAAAGATGTACGCAACGGTTCCAAAGCACAAGGGGACTGAAAAGCTCAGGCTCCAGATCAAGAGGAAATTAGCGGAGCTCAGAAAGGAGCTGGAGAAGCAGCGCCAGATGAAAAAAGGCGGCGGCGGGCCGTCGATGGCTGTGAGAAAGGAAGGGGCGGCACAGATAGTTTTAGCCGGCCTCCCGAACGTTGGAAAGAGCTCACTCATGAAGGCATTAACCAACGTTGATGCTGACGTTGCCGACTACGCCTTCACCACCGTTGAACCGATCCCTGGAATGATGCACCACAAGGATGTCCAGATACAGCTCGTTGAGGTTCCCGGTCTCGTTGAAGGGGCGGCCCTTGGAAAGGGAATGGGACCCCAGCTTCTCAGCGTCGTAAGAAACGCCGATGCTATAGCCATAGTCGTAGACCTCTCCCAGGACCCTGTGAAGCAGATGGAGACCCTCCTCAAGGAGTTCGAGAGGGCCGGAATAAAGCTGAACAAGCGCCGCCCGAGGGTTGAGATAAAGAGGACAGCAATGGGCGGAATCGTCATCAACGGCCAGGAGAACATCAAGGGGGACATAAACGAAGTCATGAAGATGCTCAGGGAAGAGAGGATTCACTCGGCCGAGATAACAGTCAAAGAGCCCGTAACGCTGGAAGAATTTGCCGACGCTTTGGATGAAAGCCTCGTCTGGAGGAGGGCGATAATCATAGCCAACAAGGGCGATGCGCCTGGCAGTAAAGAGAACTACGAGAAGCTCGTTGAGGCCTACGGGGACAGGTTCAGAATAATTCCCGTTTCCGCCAAGAAGAAGATACAGCTGGATAAACTCAAGGACGAGCTGTATAACTTGGCGGGAATAATCCGCGTCTTCACCAAGAGCCCCGGTGAGGAGCCGGCCTACCCGCCGGTGCCGCTGAAGAAGGGCTCAACGGTTATGGATTTGGCCGAGAGGATACATAAGGACTTCGCCAAGAACTTCCGCTATGCCAGAGTCTGGGGCAGGAGCGTCAAGTTCCCAGGCCAGCGCGTTGGGGCCGACCACGTGCTTGAGGACGGGGATATAGTGGAGATCCACGCGAGGTGAGGGTTTCTTTTCTCCCTGGGTCTCAGAGAAAAGCATACAAATAACGCTAAGAATACCAAAAACCCAAAGGAGAAGACCGAACAACAGGGCCCCATGTAACACAGGGGGTCCGAACAGGGTTGTTCACCGATCCTTCTTGCCTCAAATAAAGCCCAGATTCTGAAAGTGAGCATTTCCAGGGAGGCAACATGCCCAGAATCCTGAACACCAGGAAAGCGAAACCCCTAAATATCTCGCCGCGAACATAACTCAGGTTAGGTTATGGAGAGCGTAACACCGGGGGCATTCCGTGACTTCCTCGGCCCAAAGCCGGAGAGAGAACTGGTTCTGCTCGCGGCCATAGAACTCTACCGGGAGGGTAAGCTGAGCCTCGAAAAGGCCACCGAGTTCGCCGGCCTTAGCGTGAGGGAATTCCTCTATGAACTTAGGAAACGGGACGTCCCGATAAACTACACATTGGAGGAGGCAAGGGAGGACATAAAGTTAATTCTGGATTCTTTTTAGCTACGCCCTGATTCTCAAGGCGGCCTCCTGATAAAAGCCGTATTTGAACCGGTAGATGCTCACCACCTTGCTCTTGGATTCCTTTTCAACTATCCCCATTTCCAGAAGGGTCTCAAGCGTGTTAACGACGCTGACTTCCGTCAATCCAGACAGCCTCGCAAGTGACGATGGCCTGGAAACTCCCTCACCCATGGCGTTTAAGAGCGCTATCACTTTCCTTTGATACTCCCTTTGTGGGCGCAATCCGACAAAACTCCTGAGTTCACTCATAGCCCTCTTAACGGCTTCTTTATGGGCGTTTTTAAGGGCCCTCCTGTGGGTCAGCCCATCAATCCTCCCTCTGCCGTAAGATGATAGGTAACCCGGAAAACCACCCAATTTAATAGACGCCTCCCGAAGCTCGTCAATGGAAAAATCCACGTTTCCCGCCGCGAGGAGGCCTCTTTTTAAGAATTCAACCCCAGTTTTAACGTCCCAAGGCTCAACGTCCACCCTTACCGGAGCACGTCCATAGAGGTAATCGTCGTATTCGGGATTCAAAAGCTTCTTGAAGAGCCCCATGGCGGAGCCCGTGAAGATTATTATGGGCCTTTTCTCCGCCAGAACGTTATGAAGCCTCCACAGTGCTGCGAGGAGTTTGTTTCTTTCCGTCCGCATGTCCTGAACCTCATCCCATACGAGCAGGCTTCCCCCGGGAAGAGCCCTCATGACTTCATCAAAGAGGGCCGCGGGATTCCTGGGGGCTATATGGACGTTTTCCTCCCTTTCGAGAACCGCTTCAAAGAACTTAATACCCAAAGAGACCCTCCTGAGCTTGAGTTTATTCTCGTGCACCAAATTCATTACGTCCAGCCCGAACCTCTCAACGAATTCGGTAAAGTTGTGAATGCCGGCAAAGTTTGAATAAACCGCGGGTTTACCCGTTGCGGAAGAATAGTGGGTTGCGAACGCCCTTGCGAGGCTGGTCTTCCCAACGGCCCTCGGCCCTATGATCGCCGCCCACCGTTTCTTTTCGAGGACAAGCCGACGCAACTGGGAAACTTCTCTCTCCCTGCCATACAGCTCCTCAACTTTAATTATCGGGGTTTCCGGAAAGGGCTTCATGCCGTCCACCACATTTTTTAAGATTAAAAAATCTGGTATTTAAGTGTTTTGAAAGCTTTGAAATGGCCTAAGAGGGGATCAGAAAGTCCATTACAGAGGGCTTTTAATATGCTCAAAAAATTGTGTAATAATGAACATTAAGATTCATACAAAATCCAGAGGAGCAAGCGAAACCCCTAAATACTCCCACGCCATACTAAGCCAGGTGGTGTCCGTTGCAGGCCAACGTCAACCTCGACGCTCTTCTGGAGAAGATGAAGGATGAGTTAAAGAGGGCGAAGAGGTTCGAGCCATTGAAATTCGGCAAGACTACTGAGGAATGTCTAAACAAAGCAAAGGAAGTAGCTGATGAGAGAGAGACTATGGAATAAAATAACCTGGCAAGAAAAGGAGATTAAGTGGAGAAAAGAAAAACTAAAAGAACACGATAAAGTTATTAAAACTCACTATGATATACTTTTAGTGACGTTTCTTTTGACATCGCTTTCAGTTATACTTGCACCGGAGAGAGAAGAAGGCGCTATCAAGGCTATCATAGCTCTTATAGGACTGCTTAGTGCTGCGGTCATGATATATGCAATAGTAATAATAGTTATTGGGCATTTTCATCTCAAAAAATCAATAAAAGACGAAATCAATGAATTAAAAAAGGAAAAAGAAAAACTGGAGAAGAGATATTGGGAAACATCAATTGAGGAACTCGCAAGGAAAAAATTTGGCGACGCTTTCTTAGAAAAGTGCAGAAAAAAGTTCAGAGAATACTCCTCGAAAAACAATGCAGATTGGAAAATACTCTCA
>JALSNG010000045.1 GCA_026987155.1 Thermococcus sp.
CCATATCTCAATGAGTATCGGCTGCTCCCCGTCACCTTCCCTGATCTCAACCTTCTCGATGGCCAGAGCTGAAACCGCGTGTATGTCCACCTTGTCCTTCTTGTGGACGAGCCTGCTTCTCCCGGCCTCCATGTCGCAGCCGTCCGCTATAGTAACGAGCGAGCCCTCGATGGTGGTGCACGGAACCGCCTCGTCGTGGGTGTATATGGCATTGAGGGTGAGTGCCTTTAGGAGGAGTGGATCTCTTTCCTCGAACTCCCTCACGAGCTTCTCGATTATCGGTTCCGCGAGAAAAACGCTGAACTGGTAGTGGTTTATCCTGTGTATCATGTTGCCAATGTCGTGGAACAGCGCTCCGAAGGCCACTATGAACTTGCTCCAGCGGAAGGGCTTGCCGAGCTTTTCTGCCGTCGTTTGGATTCCGAACTTCCCGATGATGTTGAGCAGCTCAAGCGCCCGCCTGGTCGTGAGGAGGACGTGAATCGGCCCGTGGTCGTTGAAGCCGTAGACGTTCAGAACGATGTAGTTGGTCGTCTCGAAGTAATAGAGATACTCCCTGAATGCCCTCTCGTATAGCCCGTAGAGTTCATCGTCTCCAAGGAGTTCCCTAATCTCACCTAAGAGTTCTTCCTCCGTGTACATTCTTTCCACCCAATGACGTGGAGGGGAGGGTGTTTTAAGAATTGTGTCGAAATGGATAAATATGAGGTCACTGAAATAATAGCTGTGGTGGGTATGGAAAGTGTAAGGGCAGTTTACAGGCATGGGGTACTGGTTCCTGAGAAGAGGCTTGATTTAAAAGAAGGTGAAGAGGTAATCATCGTCCTTAAAAAGCCGAGTAGGATTGAGGGGTACTTTGGCATATTTAAAAAGGAGGACGTTGAAGAGGTCATAGAGGAGATAGAGAATGAGGGTGTTCTTTGACAGCAACGTGTTCCTGAAGTTCCTTGGAGGCGAGGAAAAAGCCCGCAGTCTTATTGAACTCGTTGAGTTGGGAGAAATTGAAGGTGTCATTAATCCTGTTGTTCTCTCTGAAGTGAGTTATGGGTATCTACGGTTGACGACAGGTTTGAGCCCGTACAACTTAAAGAAAAAGTTCCCGAAGATTAGCATGGATTTGTCACCTGTTAGGGAGCTTTTGTCAGATTTTACGCTTGTGAACCCAGCGTATTCCATGAACGACCTTCTTGGGGTAATCTCAACTTATCGACTCCTCCCAAACGACGCTTCCATAGCATTGACGTGCAGGATTGAAGGTATCAAAAAGATAGCTACCTTCGATTCTGACTTTGAACGAGTTGACTTCCTTGAAATAATGGACGTTTAGTTACTCCAGCATTCCCTCAAGCTCGAGGATTTTTTTCGAGCGGAGATAAATGACCGGAACGCCCTTCTCCCTCAGCCTTCTCTTTAGTCCCTTGTCGTTGGTGCACACTATAACGCGCTCGTTTTTTGCCGCAAAGTCAAAAATCTGGTCGTCTATGGGTCTTTCCCCAAAGCGGCCTATCTCAACTACCTCGAACCTCTTCGCGAGCTTTTTGGCCATCCTGATGGCGAGAAAATCCTTCCCTCTGGCCTTCCTCTCTATAACCCCTAACTCCTGAAGGACGACGTTGGGGACAGCTATTCTAAACCTCACGTCGAGAACCCTGTTCAGCTCGCCGATTATGTCAACGCCGAACTGCCCTGGAATCAGCAGAAAGTTCGTGTCCGGAATCACCAGCCACTCCCTTTTTTCGCCCATCAACCTCACCGAAATTAAAGGGGTAAGAAGAGCTCACTCCCTTATGAAGCCGTAGCCTATGAGGCGCCACCTTGAGCCGACCTGTCTGCTTATGGCAACTCTGTCGCCAGCTTCCGCACATATCGGTATCTGGAGCTTGAGCTCGACTTCGTTCTTGCCTAAACCTGTGACGAGACCCATAGTTCTGGCCGTTCCGACGTTGAGGAGGAGCACTTCTCTTCTCTTTATCGGCTCGACCTTGAGCTCCTCCTCGGTTCCGACGACGCGCTCAAGGAGGTGAACCTCAAGCCTGAGCTCGTCCCAAACCGGGGGCAATTTTCCCGGTTTTCCGACGACGTTTCCGGCCATCAGGTCGCCTTTGGTCAGGTAGGGGTCGAGTTTGGTCCCAACACCGACCAGGCCTCCTGGATAAGCTTCTTCGACGAACCTTCCGCCGGCCTGGAGGGAGACTATCTCCGTCGTTATAGGCTCGTACTTTATCCTGCCGTGGTCCTCGTAGGGGACGCCCGGCCTTATCTCTATCTCGTCGCCGACCTTGAGCTTGCCCTGAATTATCGAACCGCCGATGACACCGCCGACGAGCTTCTCGGGCCTGGTTCCCGGTTTGTTGACGTCGAAGCTCCTGAGAACCAGCATCTTGGGGGGCTTCTTGAGGTCGTGCTTCGGGGTTGGTATGAACTCCTCTATGGCGTGAAGGAGAACGTCGACGTTCGCGCCATGAAGGGCAGAAATCGGGATTATCGGGGCGTTCTCGGCGACTGTTCCAGCAACGAACTCCTTTATCTCGTGGTACCTCTCGATGACCTTCTCCCTGTCAACCAGCTCGATCTTGTTGAGGGCTATGACGATGTTCTTGTTGCCGACTATCTGGAGGGCCATGAGGTGCTCCCTGGTCTGGGGCATAACTCCTTCGTTGGCCGCTATAACCAAGACGGCACCGTCCATGAGGGAGGCACCTGCGAGCATGGTGGTCATCAGGGCCTCGTGGCCGGGGGCGTCAATGAAAGAAACGCGCCTCTCGAACTCGGTCTCGGCACCGCAGTACGGGCAGACCGGCGAGGTGGAGTACCTGCCGCACTTAGGGCACTTCCTTATCTCGGCATCTGCGAACCCTATCTTGATCGTGATTCCCCTTCTCAGCTCCTCGCTGTGGGTGTCAGTCCAGATTCCGGTTAAGGCCTTTGTGAGTGTCGTTTTACCGTGATCAACGTGACCAACCATTCCGATGTTAACCTCGGCTTGCTTAAACTCCTTCTTCTTTGCCATCTTCTCTCACCCCTAAATTTAGAGCGTCGGCCGGTTTATTAAGGTTACCTCAATGGGAAGAAGCTTCCGGAAACTGGTTGGAGGTCTGATTTACCCGCGAACGACAACCGGAAAGGTTGGGGTTGTCAGTAAAATTGAGGCCCGTTCCAGACTCAAGGTTTCCGCAGCTTCAGAACCTTCACAGCATGGAAAAGAATAAGAACAGTTGATTCTTTTAATCAACCTCGATGTACAGGCCTATGGGGACGTTCACTCTATCGTAGCTCGTCCAGAACCAGTGTTTTACGGGGATTTCCACGGCGTATTTGCCCTCCATTGCATAAAATGTTACCCTGTTTGAGGGCCCCTTGTTTTTGAGGTGGCCGAGCATGACGTAGCTTGAATAATCACTCGTGCTGAAGCCAACGGTTATCGTTGCAAACCACGGTGGAAGACTTTTTCCTGAGAGGAACTCCAGAATAGCACCCACTGGAATGCCAACACCAAAGCTTTGGCCATCACTCCCCGCGTAAATGCGTCCGTAGAACTCTGAGATTGATATCGGGTTGTTTACTCCAGCTGATATTCCACTTGATTTCTTCATCCACTCATCTGGGAAGTTGTACGGGGGCTTCCCTAAAGTTGATCCACTTACTATGTGTTTTATCTCTCCACTAACCCGGTCTATTGTGAATCCATCTATTTTTGCGAAGTACCTCTCGTTCCCCGTGGGCTCGCAGGAGACGGAGCAGTAGTACTCTTTCTGGTAAATGTAGTGAACGGTACCCCTAACCCACACATAGCCCCAAGAGTGTGAGGGGACCGTTATGTCCTCGCCTCCCGCGAAATAATTGGTTGTGGACCTTCCGAGGACTTTGACCGTTATCGAATCTGGGTCGAAGGTTATCCTTTTTGATATTTCCTCACCGAAGGCCACCGTGACGTCGGGACCCCAGTATTTGTGAACCATCATCCCAATGTCTGCCGTCCCAAAAACCCTGCTGTTGGCTTTATTGTGAATTATGAGGATGGGTATCTTCACGTTTTTGTAGGATTCCTCTTTCACCGTTTCCCAGACGTAATACACGTCGTGTGCCATGGGACGCTGTTCGGAAATTTTCATTTCTGGGTTACCCCGTTTTTGATGGCTTAGCTCTTTGACCCTTGCTTCTTTTAGGTTTATCTGCAGTCTGAGGCTCTTCGCGAGAGTGTTGCCTTCCAGCCCGCTTTCAAAGCTCTCCGGGGGGAGAGTGTAGAGTTTTCCATCCTTTATTACCCATAGGTCCACGCCGATGAATGCGGTTTTAGAGCCCTTCTTTTTGGCTATCTCTTTGGCCATTCTAAAGTCCTGGGAAGAGAGTTTGATAACGTTGTTGGAAAACATGAAGTGCCTTTCAATGCTTCCCCTGCTTAGGACCTTAAATTTTCCCTCTTCATCAAAGGTCCAGATGGTGTAGTAAACCTTCCCCTGGTCTGTTAAGGGACTCCCTTTCTCATCAACGAGAATCAGCTTTGCCCCGCCAAGTGGGGAAGCTTTTATGTAGCCGATGGTTCCAACCATCAGCAGCCCCAACAGGACTGCCAACAGACCTTTCCACTTCATGAGGTCCCCTCTATGGAGTTGTCTGCAATGCCTACTGTGCAACTTTCCCTTATAAGCCTTTCCTTTTATTATAAGTAAGTTGTCTTCCTTTTTTTCGAGTATGAATTTATTCTAACTTGGGATTCCATCTTAGAACAGTTCAAAAGAAGCCAGAGTAAAGGAGTTGCATGACAATGCAACTGAAGGATTTAATGAATGCAGAAAGGGTTAATGAAAAGAAGCTCAGAAGACGAGCTTCATGTTGATCTGAACGATCTCGGGGCTGATGGTGTTTCCGCGAACGGTCTTCTTCCTCCTCTCGCCCCTTTCCTTCGGCCTGAAGCCCGGACCCTTTGAAACGAGGATCTTGACCCTCCTCGGGCCGTGGACGTCTGGACGCATGGCGAAGCCGTCCTTGTCGGTTCCACCGGTTATCCTGAGCTTGACGCTTCCCGGAATCTCCTCGCCGAATATCTCGGTGAGGTTGAGCCCGAGCTCGCTCGCCGGTATCTCATCTCCTATGCGCTTCCCTACCAGCTTTTCGGCCTCTTCGCCGCTTATCTCGACCTGTCTGGCTATGCCATTCTTCGGGTTGGATATAACGAGCTTAAAGGTCGCCATTTCCTCCCACCTCCTATGTCATTAGCGGGATTCATTGGGTAAACCCCTTATCCACTGAGCGCTGTGGGTTGGGCTTTAAAAAGTTTCCCATCAAAACTTTTTTATAACCTTCCTCCAACCCTTGGTCTAAGGGGTGATGATAATGGCGAGGGAAAAGACGACACTGCCGCCAACCGGTGCCGGTTTGATGAGGTTCTTTGACGAGGACACGAGGGCAATAAAAATATCGCCGAAGGGCGTTATAGCCCTCACGCTGATACTCGTTGCTATCGAGATTCTCCTTCATGCCTTCGGCTCTCAGATGTTCGGAGCTTAAATGAAGCTCGTCTTCTTTAATCCCCTTGCGTTAAGTTCTTCGTTGATTATCGCCCTAACTACCTCCTCCAGCTGGCTCTGAATCAGTTTGTCAACGTCGTCCTTGAGCTTGTCCATATCGTGCCTTATTCCCTCGAGGAGCCTTATATAATCCCTCGCCATTTCAAGCTGTCCTTCCTGTCTCACGAGCTGCTCCTTGAGGTGCTCAAAGTCCTCCTTGATTATCTGGAGTTTTCTGAGCTCGCGCTGGAGTTCTTCCACCTGCTTGGTGAGTTTGAAGTTTTCTTCCTTCAGGCGCTCCATCATTTTCTCCTTGGCCTCGAGCTCCCTCATGAGGGAGTTGTACTCCTCCGCTATCTGGTTCAACCTCTCAATCTCCCGAAGGGGCGGCACCTTTCCGTCGCCGAGGATTATTACGTCCGGTCCAACGTTAACTATCTCACTCGGTCTTATCTTCATTTTCTTTTCGCTTGAGAACATGCTCTGTCCTTTTCCAAGGTTTTCTATCTCCTTCATCTTCAGTATGAAGTAGAACTGGTCCCCCTCAACTTCCACGTTGATGTCCGTCACAAAGCCCAGGATTTTCCCCTCAGTGAGAGAAACGACGAACTTGTTTATGAGCTGGTTGGCCTTGGTCTCCCTGCTTTCCGGCATGTGCATCACCGCTTTCATTTGTGCCTTGGAATACTTAACCTTTCCGCCAACCCTTATAAGTCTGGTTTCTTATCTTACCCAAGGGGTTTGTATGATAATATTCGTTGGACGCTCCAACGTTGGGAAGAGCACTCTCATATTTGCGCTCACCGGGAAGTGGGTTAAGCGTGGTAAGAGGCCGGGTGTAACGAGAAGGCCCGTAGAGGTGAACTGGAGGAACAGAAAGGTAATCGACATGCCCGGTTTTGGCTTCATGAGCGGTCTTCCAAAGGCAAAACAGGAGAAAATTAAGGATGAAATAGTGCGCTTCATTGAAGAAAACGCCGAAGAGATAGAACTCGCGGTTCTGGTGCTCGATGGTAAAGCCGCTCCGGAGATAATAGAGCGCTGGGAGAAGCGGGGGGAAATGCCGATTGATGTGGAGTTCTACGCCTTCCTCCAGGAGCTTGGGATACCAACCATAGTGGCGGTCAACAAAGTGGACAGGGTCAAAAACCTCGATGCCACGCTGAACTACCTGGCCGAGAAGTTTGGCGTTCCCGCCCCCAAGATGTACCAAGTGTTCGTCCCGGTCTCGGCCAAGTTCGGCAGGAACGTTGATGTGCTGGCGAGGAAAATTTGGGAAAGCTTGGAGCGAAATCAAAGAACCTCCAACACGACGTGAGTTATCGTTTCTTTTACACCTTCGAGGGAGGCTATCTCCTCGAGTATTTCGTCAAGTCTCGATTTGTCGGCCTCTATTATCAGGTCTATGTCCCCTGTAACGCGGTAGATCCTCTTTATGCTCATCTCCTTTATGGCATCGTAGACGTGTTTTCTCTTCGTCGGTTCTATCCTGACGAACACAAAGACGTCGCCTTTCCTTTCTCCGAGGAGGTCAAGGGCTTTTTCGGTCAGGTCTATAAAGCCCCTCCCAGTTCTTATGTATCCAAGTTCTTTGAGCACCTTGAGGTGATTGCTGAGGGCCTGCCGTGTAATGCCGAGTTCTTCTGCAAGCTCATCTTGGGTTTTTTCAACGGTATGGACCTCTATGCTTCTCCCCTCGTCGTAGAGTTTTCTCAGAAGCTTTATCTGCCTGGGAGTTAGGTTCTCCCTAACGTTCATGTCCAGCCCTCCGTCCGCTTCTTTTACAACTTTATTAAACCAATACCTTTAGAGGTCAATGTAAATCTTGACCCCACAATGCCTTGGTAGAACTGCAGGTTATAAGTCTTTCCTCGGTTAACTTTTTATTTCCCTATGCGAAGGGGTTGGCATGAACAAGGCGGAATACACTCTGGAGGTTCCAACCGACAGGTTTGAGCTTTATCGCCTAATTCTTGAAAAAGCCGTGGAGGGGCCAGTTAAGGTGATGGTAGCGGGGGGCGTTGACAGCGGAAAAACAACGCTCGTCAATTTTCTTCTCAACGGGTTGATTGGAGAGGGCCTCAAAGTTGCTGTCGTTGACTCAGACGTCGGTCAGAAGAGTATACTGCCCCCTGCAACCGTGAGCATGGGGTTCCCGGAGGGTCCTGTGCGTTCCCTAAGTGATGTTTATGGCATGTATCATTACTTTATCGGGACCACCTCGCCGGGACAGTACATGGGAGAAATGGTGGTGGCGGTGTCGAGACTCACGGAGATGGCCTCCAGAATGGCGGATGTTACGCTCGTAGACACCACGGGGTTCGTATCGGGCCCCGGCAGTGACCTAAAAAGATTGAAGGTAGAGGCCGTTAGGCCCGACTTTCTGGTGCTCCTTGAGAGGGGGAACGAGCTTGAGACACTCGCAAGGAGTGTTGGAGGGCACACGAGAGTAATCCGCTTGGGAGTTAGCGAGAGGGCGAGGAGATACTCCCCCGAGGAGAGGAGAAGCCTCAGGAACGACAAGTGGAAGACGTACTTCAGGGACTCCCGTGTATTGGAGGTTGACCTGAGAAAGATCATTCCCACTGGGACAGCTATGTTCCAGGGAAGGGAACTCGACGGGCGAGAGAAAACACTCCTGTCCCGGTTATTTGACTGGATAATTTTTGCCGGCTGGGAGTTTGAGAAGTACGTTGTTGTAAAGGCCGATGCAGGTGACCCCAGGTTTCCGAGGAGAGGCCTGCATGCTATAGACTTTGAGGGGTTGAGCAACCTTCTCGTGGGGTTCATAAATGAGGCCGGTTTGTGCGAAGCGCTCGGAATTTTGAAGTGGATTCGCTTTAGCGACATGAAGGCGGAAGTGCTGACACCCCTTCCGGAGGATAGGCTCAGTGAAATGACGGAGCTCCGCTTTGGGCGCATAAGGGTTCTTGAGAGTGGCGAGGAGCTCGGACTTCTGAGAAGAGAGGAACTTTAGCAAAGATTTTAAAGCCCGATGCCTAACTGAGTTAGGTGCCCCTAATGGAGCTGAAGGCGTTCGTGGAAATAACTCGACCCCACAACTGCATCTTGGCCGGGATAGTCGGTCTGTTAGGGTCGATAGTTGCAGTTGGCCACTTCCCGGATGCATTCAGGGCTTTCCTTGCATTTCTCGTGGTCGCGCTTGGCTGCGCAGGGGGCAACACGATAAACGATTACTTCGACTACGAGATTGATAGGATAAACCGACCGGAAAGGCCGCTTCCCAGGGGCGCCATGAACAGGAAGACGGCGCTCTATTACTCCCTGACCCTACTATTTGTCGGACTTATCCTCGCGTATCTAATAAACGTCTGGGCTTTCATCTTGGCGATTATCGCCTATGCGGCAATGGTTCTCTACGCATGGAAGCTCAAACTGCTCCCCTTCATAGGGAACCTCGTAGTTGCTGGCCTCACAGGTGCGACGCCGCTCTACGGAGCAATTGCAGTTGGTAAAATTGGCCTCGCGGGATACCTGGCTCTCTGCGCTTTCCTGGTCAACGTGGCAAGGGAGGTAGTGAAGGACATAGAAGACGTCGAGGGGGACATCACCAAAGGGGCAAAAACTCTCCCAATAATTTGGGGAAAAAAGAAGGCCGCATATGTCGGGGCCGTCTTTGCATTTTTGACCGTTGCGGCCTCGTTCCTTCCGGTGAAGGCGGGAGTTGGCCTCGGCTACTACGCAATGGTTCCGGTGGATGTCCTGATCCTTTATTCAGCTTACATTATCCTGAGGAGTCAGGAAAAGGGTGCCGCCCACCGCTCTCAGAAACTCCTTAAAATCAGCATATTCATGGCGGTTGCCGCCTTCATGGTGGCGGCCCTGTTGTAGGAGGTGAGAGAATGGAGTTTAAGGAAGTGCTCATAAACGCCCTCGAAACTGGGGACCTCTGGACGGTCATAGCCTTTAAAACTCCTCACGGGCCTGGAAAGACCCTTGAAGAGCTCGTAAAGGTCGTTGAAGATGCCGGATGGAGGGTCACCTTCAAGGCCAACTGGTGGACCGCGGACATTCCCTATGGTCTCATACGGATTGATCTGAGGAAGGGGGAGCGGGAGAAGATACTACTCGGGAAGTGGATACTTGGGAGCAAATGCGAACTGGTTCGTATTGAAAACATGCCCCTTGAGAAGGGACGCGAGGAGTTCTTCCGGATGGTGGACAGCATAACCTCGACTCTCATCCACGACCCGGTCATAAGGACGATGAGGGAGCAGTACTGACGTTGGGTTTTTATCTTCTTTTTCCCAAATTCTCTTGGTGGTAATGTGGCCGTGGATGCTGAGCTGGTGATGCGTCGCTTGGTTGAGCTTGAGGAAGCTATATCTGAACTTGAGGATATCTCCCTACTTGAGAAGGAGAAGTTCCTCAATGAACCCTACGTGAGGGACGCCGCCAAATACCGGCTTATCACGGCGATTGAGGCGGCCATCTCAGTGTGCAATCATATCGTTGCCCGTCTTAAAAAGCCTCCAAGTACCTATTCTGAATGTTTCCTGTCTCTGGGTGAACTGGGCGTTATATCGAAGGGACTGGCCGAGAGGCTTGCGATGATGGCAAAGTTCAGGAACATGTTGGTGCACCTGTATTGGAGAATAAGTGACGAGAGAGTTTATGAGATCTTGACCCGGGATTTAGACGATCTCAGGAGGTTTGTGAGGGAGGTGACGGCATACGTCGAGAGAAGAGGTGAATGACGTTAAAATGAGCATTAGACAACTGCTTGAGACTAAGGAAGAAATACTCTTCGCCTACCTTCACGGAAGCTTTCTTTGGGGGAAGGGATATCGGGACATTGACGTTGCGGTCTACGTGGATCCCTCAAGAGTGGGCGATTTCCTTGAGTATGAGCTTCGACTTTCAATCGAGCTTGAGGTCTCCTTGGGGTTCCCCGTCGATGTAAAGGTTCTAAACAATGCGCCTCCAGCATTCAGGTACAGGGTTCTTGAAGGGGAACCCCTGGTCATTAAGGATGAAAAAGCTTGGCTTGAGTTCTATGACCTAACCGTTAGAGAGTACCTTGATTTTAGGCCCCTTGAAAAAGAAATTATGGGGGAAATCCTTCACAGGGGTTCGTAGTAACCTATCTCCGGCTCGTATATTTCGCCATCCGCCAAGAGTCGGGTAATGGCCTCCTCTATGATTTCCTCCTCGAAATCCGGAGAGAGCTTCCTCACAATGAATTTGTGGGAGAGAGCCTTTCCCTTTTCTTTCAGCAAGTTTATCACAGCCTTTTTGGCTTTTTCCAGCTCAGGATTCTCGGGCTTCTCCTCTTCCTCCACGGGCTCCTCCTCGAGTACCTCCTCTTCCAGGCTTCTCTGTTCAAGCATTAGAGTGTATAACTCGTCAATGGTCATTAAAAGCTCCTCTGGAACGCCATTGTTTTTTGCTATCACTTTGGCTTTCGCCGTTATGCCGTAGCGGTCGTATATCTCGAATGCAGCCCTGGCTTTCTTTGCGTGTTCAACTTTCTCCTTGAGGGTCTCGAAGCGGTGGAGTATCCAGAAGTTGGGGCTAACCTTCGCCACACCCTCCACGAGGATCTGCTTGTCGTCGCGCCATTCGGCAACTTTTCCGATTATCTGGACGAGGTCACCTTTTCTTACCAGCTTCATGAATCGGGTGTTTTCCCTGAAGCCAAAGACCCATAGGGTTCCTGTACCGTCGTCAATCTGAAACCGCCCGTAACTCTCGTCATCGCTCATTATTGGATCTCTGACAACCGTGGCAACGACCTTGACGCGGTATACCTTCCTCGCATCCTTCGTTATGAGGTAGTTGGGCTCAAAGTCTCCATCACTCCTAACGTAGTAGCCCTCTGTTATGTCCCTTAGATAAACTCTGCTCGCTGGAAGGCGTTTTTTCATTCTCCTTCACCCCCAAATATGGGGACAACTTCTTGGAGCCGTGGAAGAACCTTCCTTTCGAGCTCCATTATCTCTTCGAGGGCTTCTAAGTCAGTATCGCTGAAATCCTGAACTACTTCCCCGAAGAGATGGATTTCTTCATTCCTTATTACCCTACCTATGACCCTGACAATCTGGCCGTTCTCCGGAAGGACGTTTTCTTCACTTTCCACGAGTATCACGCCGGTTCCATCGTCTACCCAGAAGGTGTAATCTATTTTATCCACTTTGAACGCCTTTCCGATTATTGCGACCCTCGTGTCGTCCTCGCCGATCTCGCCTATCTTCCTCTCCACTGCGGGTTTCCTTCGCCTGTAGGTTCTCTCTGGGTTCTCCACTCACAACACCTCCTTAAGGGCTTCTCTGAGCTCCCCTCTCACGCGGGCTATCTCCCGCCTCTCATCTATCTCTTCCCATCCAAAGGCCTTTAGAAAGACGCCGAGGAAGCGATCCTCGATAACGTTCCCCCTGACGAGTATCTCCTTTCCGAGGAGGGTGTAGTACTCTTCCTCTGCAAGCTTTCTTCCCGCTTCCTTGAGGGTCAACCCACTATCAATTAGCTCCTTAAGTTTCTCTGAGATTTCTTCCGGATCGGTTCCAATGAGTTCCGCGGCCTCGTCCCCAAAGAGCGTCGTCCTGATGTACCCCGTGGAATCATCGAGGCCAAAGTCGAGGATAGTTACTTTAATTGGCTGAACTTCCCCGTGCTCGGGGCATATCCAGGTGTTCGCCGTTGCGTCGTAGTCGACCTTTCTCCTGCACTGTGGGCAGGCGTCGTAGACGGTAACGCGGTAGAGCTTTGCTATCGTTCCCCTAACCTCAACGAACTTCTCGCCACCAGTCAGTTCTCCTATCTTTGTCCTCCGGTAGTTATAGCTCCTCACCTCCTCTATTGGAGGTATTCCAGCCACCCTCGGGTCATCGGGATTGGGGATTATCCTCGTCTTGAAATAGGTGTGTAGCTCTATCCCATTCCTTCCCTCGCGCACACTCGGATCGATGACCTTTATGACGTCTCCTGGGTTGAGTTCGCTGTGATATTTGCTCACAAAGCCATCCCACAGAACGAGCCTCGCCCTTCCAGTGGAGTCGTACACTATGAGGTTGGCCACCCTTCCGGTGGACCCGTCTTTCTTTTTATACTCCCTCGGGGGATACTTTCTGAGAACCCTTGTAACCACGTTAACCCCGCTCATGCCAGGAACAAGATCCGCTATATGTAGGAGTTCTTCATCCCCTTCGAGGTTTACACCGAGTTCTTCCGCGAGCATCAAAGCGGCAGCGTGTTCCGATATCCCTTCTCTCTTTGATATCTCGTGAATTCTCTTCACTATTTCATCCCGTGAGAGGTTTCGCTGCCTCTCGATAACGCCTATTATCTCGTCCTTTGTAAGCACTCCCATAACACTCACCTTAATGGTAATCCTTGTCCCCACTATT